>CALATC010000068.1 GCA_937891475.1 uncultured Granulicatella sp.
GATTTGCTTTATTACAAAACCACAACAAGAAGACACCATCACAACCCAATGGGAAGAAGCTGGTATTCTTCCACTAAACTTAGAAATAGCCCCTACAAAAGGTGCTATTAGAAAGGAGCTCTCATGACACAAGCCTATACACAACAAATGAAAAGAAAAGATGAACATGTGGGGCATGCGACTCAACAATATCAATCACAGTCGCATTTAGAATTACGACAAACTCGATTTGTCCACCATCCTCTATCTGAAATGGCTGTAGATGAAGTTTCTCTTCAAACAAAAATGGCAGGATTGACTTTAGAAACTCCATTTTTCATTAATGCGATTACTGGTGGAAGTCCTAGAACGACTCTCATTAATCAACGACTAGCGCAATTGGCGCATGAAACAGGAATTGCAATGGCAACTGGATCGATGAGTATCGCCATGAAAGATCCTTCAACTGCAAAAAGTTTTACCATTATTCGAAAAGAAAATCCTAACGGAATTGTATTGGCGAATTTAGGAGCCCATTATACGGTTGAATCTGCTAAAAAGGCGATTGACCTCATTGAAGCAAATGGGATTCAAATCCATGTAAATACGTTACAAGAATTAGTGATGCCAGAAGGAGATCGATCTTTCCATCATTGGTTAAAAAATATTGAGGAAATCGTCTCTCATGTAGACGTCCCTGTTATTGTTAAAGAAGTGGGATTTGGATTTAACAGAGAAGCCATGCAAGAACTGATCAATATCGGAGTTCAAACGATTGATATTAGTGGACGTGGAGGCACAAATTTTGCAGCCATCGAAAATGCTAGAAGAGAAGATGATTTATTCGATGAATTAGAAGACTGGGGACAAACAACGGTTCAGTCCTTAGTAGAAGGTTATGATTTACCTTGTGAACTGATTGCTTCTGGGGGCATTCATTCACCATTAGATATCGTAAAATGCCTTGCTCTAGGAGCAAATGCTGTAGGCATGTCAGGAGAATTTTTACACTTAATTCGCCCACAAGACTCCCTACCAATAGCCATTCAAACCGTTAATGACTGGAAGAATCAATTGAAAAATATTTACACCCTATTAGGCGTTTCAAACACAGAAGCATTACGCCAAACAGACATCATTCTCCCAAACTCCACCGCTCACTGGTGCAACGCCCGCCACATAGACTGGACAACCTTCGCAAACAGAAGTAGAAAGAAATAGAAAAAGAAAAATTGGCATAATACCATGAGATTCGCTTTTGCGAAGCTGTTAGCGTCCATTGTTCCTCCTTCAAAAAATAAATAGAAAAACAAAAAAATTGTCATGATAGCACAAGTAACCAAAACCGCAATAGCGGTTTTAGTTACCGGAAAATTTGAGACCCTAGGCTCAAATTTTATCCATGAGATTTGCTTTTACGAAGCTGCTGGCGTCCGTTGCTACTCATAACAATTTTTTTGTTTTTCTATTCTACGACACAAATAAGAAATGAATGATTCTTAATAGATAGGCGAAAAATCCGACAATTAACAAGCAAATCATCACCACATGCAAATAAACTCCAACCATCGAAGTATTTACAAACGACTGAACCGCATTTACTTTCGAAAAAATCAAAATATAAATCAAACCTATCCAAAATCCTAAACTCAATAGGCGCTTCATAAACTCTCCTTCATTCAGGGATTACTTCATTACAAAATATTGAATCAATAAACTAGTAGCTCCTACTACAAACCAAGTTACCAACCCTGTAGCAATCGGTTTAGCTCCCGCTTCACGGAAACTCTTAAACGATACTTGGCAACCAATACCGGCTAACGCCATTGCCATTAACCATTTAGAAGCTAGTTTTGCATATGGGATAAATGCTTTAGGGAAAATTCCCACACTTGTCACAACAGATGCCACTAAAAACCATAAAATAAACATTGGGAAAATTTTCTTCCAATTCACAGATTCCCCAGATTTCTTTTGACGTCTTGCTTCAATAAGTGACAAAATTAAACAAGCTGGTAAAATCATTAACGCACGTGTTAATTTTACAATGGTAGCAATATCCCCTGCTCCACTACTATAACTATAACCAGCTGCAACGACACTTGAAGTATCATTAATAGCTGTTCCTGCAAATAATCCAAATTGTGCATCTGTCATTTGTAACACATGTCCTAAAAACGGGAATAAGAACACAGCAATAATATTAAATAAGAAAATTGTTGAAATCGACAAAGCAATTTCTTCATCATCTGCTTTAATAATTGGCGAAGCTGCTGCAATCGCAGAACCTCCACAAATGGCAGTCCCAAATCCTACTAATGTTCGTAAATGATCAGACAAGCCTAACCATTTTCCTACAAGAGCTGCTGTTAAGAAAGCTGCCACAATCGTAACAAGCGTTACTTGTAAAGACTCTAATCCTGTTTGTTGAACTTGAGCAAATGACATTGTAAATCCTAATGCAATAATCGAATAATGTAATAATTTTTTAGCGGAATAATTAATTCCTGGTTTAAAATCACTTGGTAATGTATAGAAATTACTTACTAACATCCCAAAAATAATCGCAAATACCGCACTTCCAATAACCGGCATTACATCTCCTAAAATAACAGCTAATACTGCTAATCCAAAAGTTAATAAAATTCCTTTACTTCGTTGAACCCATTGTTCCATTTTTCTCCATCCTTTCAAAAACAATTACACACAAATGTATCACGTCTTCGTTCTTTTTCCGTGAACAATTGTTACTCTCCTACAAATTGTTGTAATTGATTTGATAAGGCTGCAAATTCTTCAATCGTTAATGTTTCTGCTCGACGATTTGGTTCAATTGAAACAGAATCCAATGCTTCTTGGATTTGTTCTTTTGTTAGTTTACCTGGCACATAAGCTTTAACCAAATTATTCCATAATGTTTTTCTACGTTGGACAAAACTATTTTTTACTAAATCAAAGAAGAACGCTTCATCTTTCACTGTTACTAGAGGTTCTTCTCTACGTTCCAATACTAAAATGGCTGAATCTACATTTGGTGCTGGATTAAAAACTGTTTTAGGAACAATAAATCCGATTTTGGCATGGCACCAATATTGAATCGCCACCGTTAATGAGCCATAAGCTTTTGAATTTGGTTGAGCCGTCATTCTTTCTGCCACTTCTTTTTGCATCATCATTGCAAACCCATCAATTGGTAAGCCTGATTCTAAGAGATTCATAATAATCGGTGTCGTAATATAATACGGCAAGTTTGCAACAACTAGTAATCTCTCCTCCACATTGAAGTGTTCTTGAATCACTGTTTCTAAATCAACTTTTAAAATATCTTCATGAATCACAGTAACATTATCATGATCGGATAAAGTATCTTCTAATACTGGAATTAATCGCCCATCAATTTCAAACGCTAATACTTTTTTAGCAGCTCTTGCTAAGCGTTGCGTTAATGCACCAATTCCTGGTCCAATTTCAATGACATTTGTTTCTTTGTTAACATCTGCCACATCTAACATTTTTGTTAAAATATTCGGTTCAATCAAAAAGTTTTGCCCTAAGCTCTTCTTCACTTTAATACCATGGCGTTCCATAATTTCACGTGTTCGAGTCGGTGTGGCAATATCTTTTTCAAACATCTTTTTAACTCCTTTCTTGTACAATTTGTACCGCATTTCGTAATTGTTTCTCTGAAATGCCAAATAATTTCAATCGTTTCGTTAATTGCTTTCCATTTGTATGTCCAATGCGTAATTCTTTAGACACTTCTTTTCTTAAATAAGACGAGTGAGGATAGCCAATCAATCCTAGTTCTAAAATTACCGATTGAGCAATCTCTTCTTGAAGGTCTGCTACTGGTTTATACACATGCTCCAATGCTTTTTGAATACTTTCATCGCTAGCATGTTCTACTCCAAGACTTTTATGATTCGTTTTTCGAACGGCTTCTTCTCTTTCAATAAAAGCATGACTTACCGTCGGAATCGCTTCTTGAATAATCGAACGAATTCTTTGCCCTGGATAATCCGGGTCTGTAAACACAATGACTTCTCGAATTTCACTTGCTTTTTTAATTAAAGCGAGTGTTTCGTCATCAATAGCTGAACCATTCGTTTCAATCGTTTCAATCTCTGGAAAAACTTCCTTTAATCGACGAGTATCATCTCGTCCTTCTACTACTATAATTGGATTCATTTTAATCCTCTTTCTTCAAATCGAAATAGCTTCATCGCATTTGCTGTTGAAGCTTTAGCAATTTCTTCCCAAGCCATTTCTCTTTCCTTAGCAATTGTTTCAACAACATAGCGAGTATATCCCGTTTCGTTTCTCTTTCCACGATAAGGAACAGGCGCCAAATAAGGGGCATCTGTTTCTACTAAAAAACGATCTAGTGGAACAATTTTCGCACACTCACGAACTTGAGGAGCATTTTTAAACGTCACTACGCCACTAAAAGAAATATGCATCCCTAAATCTAAGAAACGTTTCATATATTCCACATCACCATTATAACTATGCATAATTCCGCCGATATCTCGAATATCTTCTTCTTTTAAAATACGATAGCAATCTTCTGTCGCATCACGATTATGAATGACAATTGGTAATTTCATCTCTTTTGCAATGGCAATTTGGCGACGGAATACTCGTTCTTGTTCTTCAGGTGTAGAGTCATCCCAGTAATAGTCTAATCCCATTTCCCCCATTGCCACTACTTTTGGATGGATTAATTGTGTGATTAATTTTTTCTCAATTTCTGGTGTATAGGCATGTGCTTCGACCGGATGCCATCCTACAATCGCCACTACTTCTTCAAACGTTTCACTTAATTGGAGAGCTTTTTCAATCGTTGGTGTGTCAAATCCAACAACGGCAAAACGTGTAACGGCTAATTCTTTTGCACGCTTAATAACGTCTGCTTCTTCCCCTTCGAATTGCTCTACATTTAAATGTGTATGTGTGTCAAAAATCATTTTGAATTCTCCTACTGAGTTCTATCTAGTTGCTCCATTTAAAAATGGATTACTTGCAATTTCATCTTGTAATGTTGTTGGCTCACCATGTCCTGGGAAAACAACTGTATTTCCTGGCAATGGTAATAAATAACGTTCGATTCCTTCCATTAATGTCATATGACTACCATATGAGAAATCACTACGTCCTACGCTACCTTTGAATAAAACATCTCCACCAATCACAAATCCATTATCTTTGAAGATAAATACTGTACTACCTGGAGAATGTCCCGGAATTAACGCTAATTCAGGTTCAAAACTTCCAATTTTCCATTTTCCTAATTCTGCTGGATAGTATCCATCAGCAGGTTCTACTGTAATATTTTCGTTTGAATATAATGAACGATTGAAATCTGTATTTGTTAAAAATTCTTTTTCAATTTCATTCATATACATTGGAATATTGTACGCTTTTCTTAATTCGTCTACTGCTCCAATGTGGTCTCCATGCGCATGTGTTAACACAATCGCAATTGGCTTCAATCCTTCTTCTTCAATTAATTCTTTAATATCCTCTGCTTGTGCACCTGGATCAAAAATTAATGTTTCTTTATTTTCATCAATTAAAAAATAAACGTTCTCTTGTAGACGTCCTACTGTTAAACTTAATAATTCCACTGAAATTCCTCTTTTCTGATTCTTAATCTACTATAGTTTAGATGCTTTTATACTTTTTTACAAGTCATGAGGTTACGAAATGCCTTTTTTAATAAACAAACCGGCACCATTTTCAACTAACAATAAAAGGCATACCCGATTTCTCGAATATACCTTTTAAAACATAAATTATGCATTCATTTGTTTTGTAAAACCAATTGCTTTATCGGCTGCTAACATGACTGGGATTCCCACTAACATGACAACAATTTCACCAACAAAAGTTTCAAAGTAGCTTAACCAAAATGGTAATTCTAATACAAGTTTTAATTCAATCGCTACTAAGAAAATCATCACACTAAATACGATGGATAACAATAACATTTTACCTTTTAAATCTTTTGCAAATCGGAACACTAACGAACCAATCACTAAAGATAAAATAGAATGTCCTAAACCAAATACTAAATCATACACTCCTAAACCAGAGCTAGACATAAAAATAGTATTGGCTAAAATAACACCCGCTATAATCCCGTATCCATATTTTTTATCAAAGACAAATAAATGGTTTAACATTTCTGAAATACGGAATTGGATATTCCCAAAGGACATAAAGGCAAATACTGTTGTAATCACCACATATAATGCTGCTACAATTGCGTTGACAATCAACACTTTTACATTGTTTTGTTTCATTTCTTTTCCTCCTAGTTTTTTGAATCGAGGGATGGTTGCGAACCTCGAGCGTTCAAAACGCTAGGAATTATTGTACTATAAACTCCTTGAAAATACTAGGAATATCCTGAACGACCCTTTGACAGAACAAGAATTCAAACAAAACTCATAAATTTCCCGGACAACTACGCAATAGGTCCTAATAAAATATTCGCCCATGCATCATGAAGAGATTCTTGATCAGATGGTTGGAATAAGCCGGCTAATACATCACGATATAAGCGTGAAAGTTCTGTCGTATTATAATAAGAACTTCCTCCACTAGCTCGTACAATTTCTTCTACTGCTTTTTTCGATACTTCAACAGAACGATTCTTAATCGAAGATAAACGTGGTAACCAAATAAAACTATATTCTTCGCTTGATTCCAATGTTTGACTTAATTCATTAATTTGCGGTTGAATGCCATCTAAAATAATCGCTGCTTCTGCAATTCTCCAACGAATATTTTTATCTTGAGAGTATGGCGCATCATTCGATACAGAATGACGAGTTTTCACGGTTTCAATTCCGATTTCTAATGCACGTTTTCCAATTCCATGGTAAGTAGCGGCTAATAAAATTTCAAAATAAGCAAAAATACCGAAAACAACTGGATCAAAGCTTGGACCAGGAGCTACTTTTGTTAAAATTTGCTCTTTTGCAGCATAAATCCCTTTTAATTCAACAGTGTTTGATTGAGTTGCTTTCATTCCTAATGTATTCCAATCATCTTTTACTTCGAATGTTTCTGCATCAGGTGTTAAATAAGCAAAAACAGATAATGGAGATTCTCCAGATGTATCTGAACCAAATGAAACTAATTTATCGCAATATTTTCCCATTGATAGGAAAACTTTCTTTCCATAAAAACGATAGCCTCCATCTTCTTGTGGCTCCGCTTTTGAAATAGAACCAAATAACACTCGATCATTACTTGGTTCAGAAATACCAAATGCTAATAACTTCCCATCAGCCGCATCTCGTAAAATTTGCTCACCCTTCTTATTACCGAATCGAACCATATGTTTGGCTAATCCAACAATAATTTGGTGCATATTAATCCCAAGCGCTGTTCCTGGTGCCGCCATTGCTAATCTAGTTTGTTCTTGGGCTATTTCTTGAAGAGATAAGCCATATCCCCCATATTCTTTTGGCACAAAAGCTTTATAATACCCTGCTTCTTTTAATGCCTCATAATCTTCCTTTGGCCACGCATTTTCCAAGTCATATTGCGCTGCTCTTTGATGAATTTGTTCGAGTAATTCCTCTGATAAAAACATAAAATCCCTCCTATAAAATCATGATTACGCTTTAAGTATACGGCAATCTTCCTCTTGTTACAATGAAGAAAGCTTGTATCTTTATTAAGGATTTTTCCAAATTTCAACAAGAATTTTCTTATAATCTGTGCTACAATATTCTCAATCTTTCTATAAGGAGGCTTTATGGAAAATCAAACTTTACCAGTTTGGAAAAACGTTCGATTCGTATTGAATAATTTATTTTCCAACAAAATTATGTATGTTCGAAATGCCGCCTTCTTACAATTTTTTGTATCCTTTGTTGGCTTTCGAATTTTATCAACCTTATTTAAGGGCATTATTTTTTTGTCGGGACAAAGTAATTTTAATTTTAGCAATATGAAATTATTTTTCTCCTCACCCATTATTATTTTAGCGTTTATTGCGTATTTATTCGCCGTCCTTTTATTTGTCTTTATTGAATTTTCGATTCTTACCTTTATGGTGTATGGAACAATTTCTAAAACACATTTCTCATGGCGAACCAGTTTAAAAAATGCTTTTGGTGAAGTGAGGGAATTTTTTAGCCCACAATTTATTTATTTCTTATTGTATATATTGACCTTGTTACCTTTAGGAAATTTTGGAATGACTTCGTTTTTAACCGAACAATTATATATTCCATCTTTTATTACAGGAGAAATTCTAAAAACACCTACCGGAGCAATTACTTATGGACTATTGTGTGTCATATTGGCATATTTACATCTAAGATTTATATATACTATTCCACTACAAATTTTGACGAACCATTGTTTTTTAGAAAATATGAAAACAAGTTGGTCTCTCACAAAAAAGAAGCTTTGGAGACATATTGGTATCTCATTACTCGTTGAAATCATCCTATCCCTTATTGGATTTTTAGTGACGTTTATTCTCACCATTACTCTAGGATACTTATCTTCTATAATGGATAATGTCTTTATTGTAACAAGCTTATTTGTCTTATCGAAACTAGTTATTTTCTTTATGGCAATTTATACGAAAATCTCTTTAGTTATTATTTTAGTAAAACTAGCAGATGATCAAGATGCCGTAGACGTAACAATCAAGCATCATATCCCTGAAATTCCTTTTAAAAGTACCATTATTACAGTGACTGCTTTTATTGGTTTAACGATTTACTATTCTAGTGAAGCTATTACAAAATATCACTGGGAAAACTCTTCGTCAGCTGCTATCGTCGCTCATCGAGGATTTACCGAATACGGAGTAGAGAATTCTCTTGAGGCATTAGAAGCTGCTGCAAAAGAAGGCGCCGATTATGTCGAAATGGATATTTTACTCACAAAAGATAATCGCTTTATAGTCATGCATGATTATAATTTGAAGCGACTAGCGCATCTCAATAAAAAAGTAAAAGATATGACTTATGACGAACTCGTTGGACTTCCAATTTACCAAAATGGATATGAAAGTCACATTCCTTCTTTTGAAGAATTTGTTGCAAAAGCAAAAGAACTGAATATTAAACTGCTCGTTGAATTGAAACCTCATGGTTTTGAAGGAGCTGACTACACCGACCTCTTTATTGCAAAAATGAGAGAATTAGGTGTTGACCAAACTTATAAAGTCATGTCTATCAACTTAGACGTTATTGAAGAAATTGAACGCAAAGCTCCTGAAATGGACACCGGATATGTCATTCCACTCCAATTTGGTGGATTTGGAAATCCTGCTGTAGACTTTTACGTAGTGGAAGATTTCTCTTACCATGACTTAACAGCTATTGCCGCTCAACAACAAGGTCATGAAGTTTATGTATGGACAAT
Source organism: uncultured Granulicatella sp. (assembly GCA_937891475.1). Next base: position 9,379 of record CALATC010000068.1, read on the forward strand.
TAATGAACCCGAAGAAATTAATAAATATCTTCACAGCTCTGTTTCAGGCATCATAACTGACCATCCTGATATAGCTAAAGAAGAACAAAAACACTTACTCGAAGAAAGCACACCTGTTGATCGTGTGCTAAATGCTATTAATATTAGTGTGAAAAAATAAGAAAAAGGAATTAACATGCCATGAGGTTTGTTAATTCCTTTTTTAGTTAGAAAAACTCCTATTCTATTCTCTAAATGAAGTTATTCCAGCCGTATTTCCACTATTTTTTTCGTATATAAGTATTTCATAACGGATATTTAAGAATTATTTTAACTTTTCATTATACTCACTTTATTTTTACCTCTTATAGTAAACACATACAAAACTTAGGAGGTTTTACTATGAAAAATAATGTTCATCAAAATTATACTCGTTGGTCAATTCGTCGTTTAAGCGTCGGTGTAGCATCCGTCGTCGTTGCTAGTGGATTTTTTATCCTTACCTCTCCAGTACAATCTGTTCTAGCAAATGAAGTTGCTACACCGGTTTCTCAAACGAGACCCGAAAAAACTCAAAAGGACAAACAAGAGGATGTGAATCAACTCATCAATAAAGCAGTTGATACTGCTTTAGCTGCACCAAAAGAAACTACATCTCAAAGCAGTATTAATAAACCATCTACTGAAAATAAAGTAGATGCTGCAAATACTCCAAAAGAAGTCTCAGAAAATAGAGCTGCAACTCCAGCTGAAACTACTCCTGTTACTTCACCTCAACAAGTAAAGGATTCCGTAGCAAATAATATTAAACCAAACACTGAAGTGCCTGCTAGCTACCTTGAAAAAGCGAATGTTCCTGGTCCTTTCCTTGCTGGGGTTAACCAAGTAATTCCTTATGAAGCTTTCGGTGGTGACGGTATGTTAACTCGTCTATTACTTAAATCTTCTGAAAATGCTCCTTGGTCTGATAATGGAACTGCTAAAAATCAAGCATTACTTCCTCTTGAAGGTCTTACAAAAGGTCAATATTTCTATGAGGTTGATTTAAATGGAAATACTACTGGCAAAGAAGGACAAGCTCTTCTTGATCAACTTCGTCAAAATGGTACTCAAACTTACCAAGCTACTGTAAAAGTTTACGGTAATAAAGATGGCAAAGCTGACTTAACTAATGTTGTTGCTACACGTGAAGTTCGTATTACTTTGCATAAAGAAAACATGGCAACCAATCAATCTTCTTCAACTACAAATACTACATCTACAATGAAAGAAGAACACGCTAGAAAAGATGAGATGAAACCAACGACTATGGAACACTCTCAACAAATGAATTCGAAAACAATGGAACAAGAAAAAGCTAAAAAAGAAGAGCTTTCTACTCCAATGATGAAACAACAAAAAGAAGAAGAAAAAGAAATGAAAAAGAATGATTCTATGAAGAAAGAAAGTAAAGCTACTCTACCGGTAACAGGAGAAACTACTACAAACACTTCTGCTTTAGGAGCATTCTCAGCTGGATTAGCATTCGTTCTAGGAATCTTAGGATTAAAAGCTAAAAAAGAAAGAATCTAAGTTTAATTCCCCTAAAAATAGTGTTATACTGAGCAAAAGTATAGCACTATTTTTATCAAAGGAGTCTCTAATGGAAAAAACAATATTACTAGTAGATGATGAGTTTGAAATTACAGATATCCAAAATCGTTACTTATCACAAGCCGGTTACACGGTTTTTGTAGCTCATGATGGAGTTGAAGGATTAGACCTGTTTAAAAACAAATCCATCGATTTAATTATTACTGATATTATGATGCCCAAAATGGATGGATATGATTTTATTAGTGAAGTTCAGTATTTATCTCCTGACCAACCGTTTCTATTCATCACAGCTAAAACAAGTGAACAAGATAAAATATTTGGTCTTAGTATGGGAGCTGATGACTTTATTACAAAACCTTTCAGCCCAAGAGAACTTGTACTTCGCGTCAATAATATTTTTAGAAGAATTTATCGAGGTGGAAATCCTACTCAAGTACAATTAGGAAATCTAAAATTAAACCACGAAACGTATGAAGTTTATGTCGACAATCATCTACTCAACTTAACGGTAAAAGCTTTTGAACTTTTATGGATTTTATGCAAAAATCCTGAACGAGTTTTCTCAAAAACAGAATTATATGAAAAAGTTTGGCAAGAAGAATTTATAGACGATACGAATACACTAAACGTTCATATCCATGCTTTAAGGCAAGAATTATCTAAACACTCTAGTTTACATACTCCAACGATTAAAACCGTATGGGGTTTAGGATACAAAATTGAAAAACCAAGAGGTTCATTATGAAATTAAAAAATTATATTATTATTGGTTATCTTATCTCTACTACGTTAACCATACTCGCTGTTTTTTGGGCAGTTCAAAAAATGTTAATTGAAAAAGGAGAAATTTACTTTTTGATAGGAGTTACATTATTCGCTAGCTTCATTGGCGCTATGATTAGTTTATTGCTTCTATCACCAATATTCTCTTCTCTTAACGAACTCAAAAAGAAAGCAAATGATATTGCCAATAAAAATTTTAATGATTCCGTCACGATTAAAGGTCCGATTGAATTTCAAGAATTTGGAAAAGCTTTTAATCATATGTCAGATGATTTAAAAAAATCCTTTGATTCACTAGAAGAAAGTGAGAAAGAAAAGAGAATCATGATTGCTCAACTTTCCCATGATATAAAGACTCCCATTACTTCTATACAAGCAACCGTTGAAGGTATTTTAGATGGAATCATTACTCAAGAAGAACAATTTCATTACTTAACAACGATTAACCGTCAAACGGAACGATTAAATAAATTAGTAGAAGAATTAGATGATTTAACGCTTAATACACAAGAAACAGAGGAGCATCCTCAAAAAAATGAAGTGATTTTCTTAGATCAGTTATTAGTTCATGCGATGAATGAGTTCCACCTTTTAATTGAGCAAGAAAATAGAGAAATTAATATACAAGTTCTACCCGAATCTGCTAAATTTATGAGCCATTACGATAAATTGTTACGTATTCTAGTCAACTTATTGAATAATGCTTTTAAATACTCTGAACCTGGAACACCAATCAATGTTAAAGGTACGTTAGAAGATAACATTCTCACAATTAGTGTATCGGACAAAGGAAAAGGAATTGATCCTAAAGAATTTGAACATATATTCAAAAGACTCTATAGAGTTGAAAGTTCAAGAAATATGAAAACTGGAGGTCATGGACTTGGTCTAGCCATTGCTCAAGAATTAGCTCATCAACTGGGCGGAAAAATTACTGTTCAAAGTCAAAAAGATGTAGGAAGTACCTTCATCCTTTCTATCCCATTTGAAGATAAAAATTCTAAATAAGAAAAAGGAATTAACATGCTATTTGCTTCGTTAATTCCTTTTATTTTTAAAATAATCAGTTTAATAGAAAATCTCTTAGTATTTCAAAAATTTCTTCTCGTGATAAAACAATATCTTCATTCTGAGGGATAGAATGTGTCTCACTTGATAAAAACTGAATAAATCGTTCCATATCTTTCACGATAGTATTTGAAGTATTAATTTTAGATAAAGCATCCTCTTCATGCAGTAACATCGTTAATCTTGCAATATCATTTAAGTGCTTTTTGATTTTTTTGCTTAATCCTCGTTCACCTTGTTTTGATTTTTCTACCATATCAAGCCACGCTTTTGCTTTAAATACAATTAATCCTCGATTGCTCAATACAGAATATTCAGCAATAATTTCTTTTTCATTCACTAACAATTGATAATAATCTTTATCTAATAATAAAGCAGACAAACTTGCCTCTTCGGCAAAATGAAGGGGAGTTTCTCTACTAAACTTTTTCAAAGGGTACTCTGGTAAAATACTAAATAATTCTATCATTTCTGGGAATCCAGATTTCTTAGTTGTAAAACGAAAAAGCTGAGGCGATTCTTCTAATTGACTCCCAATATATTCTCCCATTTCTAAAAAGTGAATCAATGTATGATAAAAAGCCTTATCCTTTAAATGATCAATAATGACCATATCGTAATCTTTGGTCGTACGACTTTCAAATCCATGAGCATCTAAAACAATGGAAGTGGCTGTTCCTCCAATTAAAACATAGTAATCTTGATATTCCTTGAAAATCTCTTGAAAAATAGGTTTTATATTAGCTGGCATACTTTTCTCCTAATAACGTAAAAATCTTGCTTTCTAACTTCTCTACTTCCTCTTCAATTCGAGGGTCCTCATCATCTTTTAAAATCAAATATAATGAAATTGGATCAATTAAAGTAGACTCACCCTGACTTTCGTCTTTTAAATAATTAAAATGTACCGGTTCATAATCCCAAATTTCTATTTTATGTCCTTGAAAAATATGTTGTTGAAATGATTCCTCAATTTTTTTAAACTGTTTTTTTGATAATGCATAAGTTCCATATTCATCATTATCTGCTAACATACTTATAGTTGATAAAGCTTTTGTATTTGAAAGCTTCAATTCTAAATCCTGAGTAATTCTCTGAAAATCATCTTCACTAATCAATACAGTATTATGAATTGGATTTTTCAAAAACTTTTTAGCTTCGTTAAAAATCTGAGCTTTTGTTTTAGCAAAGTGATAAGATTTATTCTTATTTGTTAGCCAACCTCTATCTTTAAAACTCTTAAAAACACGATATAAACTTGGAATAGATAAATCTGTTAAATAACTAATTTCCTCTATATTAATTTCAAATGTGGAAGAATTTAATAACAATGAAATGAGAACTTTTTGTTCTGTTGAAGACAATTTTTTATCTACTTCAACCTCATTTTCTACTTTTGAAAATAAAAATCCTAAATAAGGTAAGTAAATATTTTCATGATAATCAAGATATGGAACACCAATTTGCAATAATTGTTTTTTCTGTATATCAGATAATTTATTAAAAACTAAAACAACTGCTAATCCCGTTTGTTTTTGAATCCCTTTTGCTTGTTTGACAACATTTTCTAAACTCCCCACCCGTTTTTCTTTCATTAGCAAAAATTTTTCCCCATTAATCAGTAATTCCATAAAATGATATTTTTTATGAAAAACAATTGGCAAGTGAAGCTCTACAGGAGATAAGCTCACCTTAAAATGAAAAGCTTCAAAAATATTCAAAATCTTATCTGTATTCATAGTTCCACCTCTTTTTATCACTTTTTCTGCATTTTATCACTATGTATGATAAAATGCAATTTTTTTGATAAAAAGGAAAAGACTCTTTAGTAACAGATTGCACCCGAGCCTAAGAACCTAAATTCCACTAGCGTACTTTCCATTATTAAAAAGTCTTTTCTTCATCTAATCATTATTTAGTAATTTTTGTAACTCCACCCATATATGGAACTAATGCTTCAGGAATTGTTACACTTCCATCTGCTTCTTGGTAGTTTTCTAAGATGGCTGCTACTGTACGACCAACTGCTAAACCAGATCCATTTAATGTGTGTAATAATTCAATTTTTCCAGTTTCAGCTTGACGGTAACGAATTTTCGCACGACGAGCTTGGAAGTCTACACAGTTTGAGCATGAACTAATTTCACGGTAAGTATCTTGTGCTGGGATCCAAACTTCAACGTCATATGTTTTAGAAGCTGAGAATCCCATATCTCCTGTACATAATACAATTGTACGGAATGGTAAGCCTAAACCACGTAATACATCTTCCGCATTATCTGTCATTTTTTCTAATTCATCAAATGATGTTTCAGGAGTTGCGAATTTCACCATTTCTACTTTGTTGAATTGGTGTAGACGAATTAATCCACGAGTATCTCTTCCAGCACTACCTGCTTCTGAACGGAATGAAGGACTTAATGCTGTGAAATAAATTGGTAATTGTGCTTCTTCTAAAATTTCATTTGCATAATAGTTTGTCAATGGAACTTCTGCTGTTGGAATTAATGTTAAATTACGTTCGTCTGTTAATTGGAACACGTCTTCTTTAAATTTAGGGAATTGTCCTGTACCATACATTGATTGTTCATTTACTAAATATGGTGTAATCATTTCTGTATAGCCATGTTTTTCCACATGTAAATCTAACATATAGTTGTAAATGGCACGTTCTAAGCGGGCACCTAATCCTTTATAGTATAAGAAACGGCTTCCTGATACTTTAGCTCCTCTTTCAAAGTCTAAAATATCTAATGCTTCTGCTACTTCCCAGTGTGGTTTTGGTTCAAAATCAAAGACACGAGGAGTTCCTTCACGACGGATTTCTACGTTTTCGTTTTCATCTTCCCCTACTGGTACATCTGCTGCAGCAATATTTGGTAAGTGTGAAGCGATGTATTCTAATTTTTCTTCTACTTCTGCTAATAAAGCATCTGTTGCTTTTACATCTTCCCCAACTTGTTTCATTTCTGCGATTTTCGCACTAGCATCTTCTTTATTACGTTTTAATTGAGAAATTTCTTCTGTTACCGTATTACGGTATTGTTTTAATTGCTCCGTTTTTAAAATTAACTCACGACGTTTTTCGTCTAAATCACGTAATTCTTCTACTACTTTACGTTCTACACCGCGGTTTTGTAATCCAACCACAACTTCTTCAAAGTGATCTCTCACTCGTTTCATATCTAACATATTGATTCCTCCATTTTCTTTTGTTTGCCTGTTGAAACTTTGTTTAAACCATTGTAAAAAAATACACACAACTCATCCCCGACAAATTGTCACTGGGACGAAGTTGTGTGTTTCACTTTTATCTTCGCGGTACCACCCGTATTCAATGTTTCCATTGCACTCATTTGCGATAACGGTTTGCTCCGGATGGCTTAATCAATGCTTTCGCCATGCATCATAGTATGTGGATTCGCTTGTCATACTTTACTAACTTTCACCAAACGCTAGCTCTCTACAAAAGACTTCAAGTTACTATTCATACAGTTTTTATATGACTGTATTTTACAATATTCTCTAGACTTGTGCAACAGGTAATCCACAAAGAATTAACGATTCAAGACTAAACGTGTTTTTATACCGTCTAAGTCTGTAAAGCTAGCTTCCTGTTCTCCAATTTCAACATTTTTAGCAAATATCTTCGCTCTTTCAATCGTATCTCGATAGAATTGTTCATCTTCGAAAATAACGGTATAGTAAGCTAACCCTCGCATTCCTTCTGTTCTAGTTGTTAAGCCTTGCCCACCCCATTCATTGACTGCTAAATGATGGTGATAATTTCCAGAGGCTAACCATGAAGCAGAATGAATAGAGAATTTATCTTGAACTTGAAGAAGATTTTGATAAAATTCACTCGAAATACCACTCTTACGAACCGATAAATGAACATGTCCCATTCGACTACCTTCTGGCATTTTATAAGGGACTTCTAAAGAAGTTGCTAAACGGTACAATCCTTCTGCATCCATTGCTTCTGTTGTCCCAATAATACGTCCATCTTCTTTAATATTCCATTCAGAAACAGGTCTATCTCGATAGATTTCAATTCCATTTCCTTCTGTATCTTCTAAATAAATCGCTTCGCTATAGTCATGATCACTTGCTCCAATTAATGGAACAGAGTTATCTACAAAATGTTTGAAAATCTGTGCTAAAGCTTCTCTAGAAGGAAGTAAAATCGCTAAATGATAAAGACCATAACTACCACCAACATCAAGTAATTCTTCCGTTTGAATCAATCGAACTAAAACTATGTTCCCCACACCTAAGTCAATCTGTGTCTCATCTTGATGAAGCACGCTAAGTCCTAGAACTTGTTGGTAATATTGGCTTTGCAAGTCTAAATTACGTACATTCAATGCAACATGTCCTAATTCAAATGCTGATTGATACATAAGTACTTCCCTCCTTTAATTTTAAAAACTCTCTCTTAAGCTCCAAATACTTTGAAACGATTTTCTGTTTGAACTTCTTTTTCACTAGCAGGTGCAACAATTGCTCCAAATGGTGCTTGAGCACGTAATTTCCAGTTAGATGGAATATTATATTTTTCTGCTAATTTTGCATCTACTAATGGATTATAGTGTTGAACATTCATTCCAATATTTTTTTCTGCTAATGCTAACCATGTTGCATATAGTGAAATGCCATGAGCTTGTTCTGACCATACTGGAAAGTTTTCAGCATAAAGTTTGAATTGTTCTTGAAGACCTTTTACAACATCTTGATCTTCATAAAATAAAATCGTCCCTTTTGCTTGAGCAAATCCTGCTAAACGTTGTTTTGTTCCTTCAAACGCTTCTGCAGGAGTTACTTTTTCTAATTCTGAATAAGCAATTTCATTCCAAAATGCATCTGATTCTTCATCAAATAAAATAACTGCACGAGTTGTTTGTGAGTGGAACGCTGATGGAGTTTGAAGAATAGCTCCTTGAATTGTTTCCATCAATTCTTGATTAGAAAGTTCCACATTTTTCCCTAAAGCGTAAATTGAACGTCGTTTTTCTTGTAAATCTGTAAAGTTTGTCATATTGATTTCCTCTTTTCTCTTAATTATTAAATAATTTTTTAGAGTTTAGAACTAATTTTCTAACTCTTCGAAATTAATTCTATATAGAAATAAATGCTTTGTCAACAAAAACGTTCCATATAGAAATAGTTTTTAAGCATAAAAAAGAGACGACCTCAGCCGTCCCCTTTAATCATCGTATTTCTACGCTTCTTGAGCATGTAAGAATCCTTTTACTTTTTGGAAGATATTGCCAAAAAACTCTTGGATTCGATGAATGATCTTTTCAAAAAATCCTCTTGCTTGTCGATAGCTATCTGTCACAATATTTGATGGATCAATTTCATATCCTGCAAAAGCTGGAACATGCCCTTCAGTTTGACCATCTACATATCCTAAATCCTCTCCTGGCATTTGGAAGTATAAATTTCCAATTGTTTTGCCTGCAGTAATAGGAGCTTGTAAGGCATTATTTTCATCTAGTAATTCCTTAAATGGTTCAAAACGTACTTTTACTTGACTCATGGCAGTGCCTTTTGGAACAGCTGCTACAAAATTATCTCCATAATCTACACTAATCTTTTCATCAGCCCCACCATTTACTGGATAAGGTTGAATATTTTGAACAGATTTACCTGGAATCCCTACAACTAAGCCTTCGTATTTCTTGAATAATTCATCTAACATTTTCGTAGTTACTTTAAAACGATTCAATGGTTGTTTAGAGCCCATCGCAACAACAATGACTGAGAAATTATTACGCGTTGCTGTTGTAGTAATCGAAGCTCCACTCAATTCAGAAGTTCCTGTTTTTAAACCATTTACACCATCATAACCAAATAATAATCCTGGAATTAAATAGTTAAAATTATCCATCTTAGTCACACCAGCAGTTCCTGGTCTAAATTCCTTTGTTGCAACAGAAGAAATTTTTAAAATTTCTGGGAAATCTAACACTAATCGTCTTGCTACAATCGCAACTGAACGAGCAGACATACTGTTTTCTGCATCATCTCCAAAATCTGGATTTTTTTCTGTCGTACCGTATTTATTCGGTAATCCTGTCGCATTTACAATCGTTGCATCATGAATACCCCAAGATTCAAGCTTTTCTTTCATTCGTTCAATCCACTTTGCTTCACTTCCCGCTAAATGCTCTGCCATCGCAATCGTTGCGGCATTTGCAGAATAAATCGAACTTGCTTCAAATAACTCTTGAATACTATATTTCTCATTCGGCCATAATGGCACATTTGATAAAGAATAATTGGCACTCAATTTACTTGCTCGTTCGCTTATTGGAATTTTTGTTTCCCATGTAATTTCTGAATTTTTAATCGCTTCTAATATTAAATACTGACTAACCATTTTACTCATCGAAGCAATGCCTCGAACGTCATCTTGATTTTTTTCCATCAAAATTTTTCCACTTGTTTGTTCGATAGCAATATAAGATGCAACATCTTCTAAAGCTGCAATTTCTTCTGCAGTCTTAGGCTTTTCAGCTTCTTCAGCGTGAACCATTACTCGCATCGGACTTGCTAAACAACAAGCGATTAAAGTTGTTATAACGGCTTTCATCCATTTGATTTTTTTCATAAGTTTATCTCCACAATTCTCTCTTTTTGCCTATCCATCGTATCGAATTTTCACTTAAAAAACAACTCTATTTATATTAAGGTTTTATTACTTTTTTTAATCCGTTTTACATAATCGCTCTGATTAAAATCCTGAATGATTTCGAAGAAATTCCAACTCTTTTTCAGTGGATTTTCTGCCTAAAATTTCATTACGATGCGGATAACGTCCAAACTGTTCGATTATTTCTCGATGCATTTTTTCATATTTCGCACGTTTTTCCATTCCAGGTTCAGAAAATAATTTTTCCGCCTCTTCGTGAATCGCTAATGATTCTGAATGCATAAATGGCATATATAAAAAGCTTCGTTCAATGACCGTTAATTCTTCTGAATAAGGTAAAGCTTCTTGCGCTAATACAAGCGCCATGCCATCATATAAAAATGCTCTCGCATCATTACGATATAAATTTCTAGAAAATTGATCCAACACAATAATTTCTGCTAATCTTCCTTGGATCGTATTTCTCCAATGACTTAATTCACCCGCAATGGCTGCTTGATGAATCTTAGAAAAACGTAGATTGATTTCTTCATCTAATGCGTCAGATTTAATAAACCAGTCTTTTGGTTCTAATTCCTTAAACCAAAATTGTAATACTTCTTGAGCTTCCATACTCTCCTCTTTTCTATGCAAAGAAAGAAGAACTCCATTAACAAAGTTCTTCCTTATTTCTTATCCAATTTTTGCTTTCTCTTTTTCAGTTAATACTTGATTCATTCGTCCATATTGATATCCTGCTAAGTCTAATGCAACATAGCTAAATCCAATTGAGCGTAACTTACTTTCAATTTCTTGACGATGGTCTAATAACGTTGGTACTAAATCAAGAGACACTTCAATTCTTGCTAAATCTTGGTGAACACGTACACGTACTTGTTCAAATCCTAATTGAATTAAATACGCTTCTGCTTCTTGAACCCAACGAACTTTTTCAGCTGTAATTTTTGTACCATAGGGGAAACGAGATGCCATACTGCAAGAAGGCACTTTATTCCAATTTTCTACGCCTAGTCTTTTCGCTAACTGACGAATTTCATTTTTATATAATCCTGCTTCTTGTAATAAACTGCGAACTCCTTCTTCATTACGAGCTTTTACTCCTGGACGAAAATCATCCACATCATCCATAATTGTACCATCTGATAAAACGGTAAATCCTTCTTGTTCTACATGTTGTTTAATTGTTTGATACAATAATTTCTTACTGTAATACCAAATTTTTGGAGTATTTGCTGCAATTCTTGGATCTGATAATTCTTCCATTTCTAACCCAATCACACGAGCTCCCATTTCATTAGCCAAATCAATGGCCATATCAAATTCATAATCCGGGAACAATTCAGAATTCACCACAGCCGCTAAAACATTCTCACTTCCAAGGGTATCTAGTGCTACTTTTAATAGGTAACTACTATCAATTCCCCCTGAATACGTAATGACAATTTTTCCAATTTCTTTCAATAATTCTTTTAGCTTTAGTTCCTTTTCATCCATATTGATTCTCCTTAACGTTGGCTCTTATTAGCCTTCTCTTCCAGTAAAATCTGCTAAATAACTAATATCTTTTACTATAATTTTTTGATTTTTGATTTCTACAACGCCTTCCTCTTTTAAGTCATGAATAATACGATTCACACTATTGCGAGTAGAAATACCACAAAACCCTGCAA
>CALATC010000069.1 GCA_937891475.1 uncultured Granulicatella sp.
GGTTCGCATGGAAAAACAAGTACAACAGGTTTATTAGCACATGTTTTAAGTGCGATGGAACCAACAAGCTATTTAATTGGTGACGGTACAGGGCATGGGGTAGAAGGGTCTGAATACTTTGTATTAGAAGCCTGTGAGTATAAACGTCATTTCATGGCCTATAAACCAGATTATGCAATTATGACAAATATCGATTTTGATCATCCTGATTATTATACAGATATTGATGATGTACAAAGTGCGTTTGAATCATTTGGTCGTCAAGTGAAAAAAGGGATTATTGCTTGTGGAGATGATGAAAGATTACATCAATTGGATGTGACTACACCAATTACATATTATGGAATTGCTAAAGGCAATGATATTGTGGCAGAAAATATTGAAAAAGATACAGAAGGTAGTCATTTTGATGTTTTTATCCATGGTAAATACTATGGTAAATTTGATATTCCAACATTTGGAACTCATAATATTTTAAATGCATTAGCGATTATTACATTCTATTACTTAAATAATTTTAACCCTGAAGAATTGGCAGTGAATTTAAAAACTTTTGGTGGAGTTAAACGTCGTTTTTCAGAGAAAAAAATTAAAGATATTACAGTCATTGATGATTATGCACATCACCCATCTGAAATTCGTGCAACATTAGATGCTGCAAGACAAAAATATCCAACGAAAAAAATTGTAGCGGTATTTCAACCACATACATTTACAAGAACCATTGCATTATTAGATGAGTTTGCAAAAGCATTATCTTTAGCTGATGATGTCTATTTATGTGATATTTTTGCTTCAGTACGTGAAAAATCAGGAAATGTTTCGATTGAAGATTTAGCAGCTTTAGTGGAAGGTGGAGCAACTGTATTAAAACTTGAAAATGTTTCACCATTGTTAGTGTATAAAGATGCTGTTATTATCTTTATGGGAGCAGGAGATGTACAAAAATTTGAATTTGCTTATGAACAATTATTAAGCAGCACATCTCCAACACAAAATTAATAATGAAAATTAAATGAAAATAGTTGACATCATATTTTCATTTTGTTAGAATGACATTACTTAATTAAATATATGGTTATTGAACTTGAGGCGCGGATGACAAAAGTACGTGATTACGGAAAGGGGATTTCGCCGAAATGTAGCAAAGCTATGTTGGGGGCTGGTCATAATAGGTCAGTCACTGTCACACTCTCTGCCCAGAACAGTGTGAAGTGCAATCAATTGCCGGGCAAAAGCAGTTTATGCTAATTTTTTCTGTACACTTTTTTAGGATAAGAGTCTATTCAGGGGAGATTGCGAACCTTTTGTTCGTGATCTCTCTTTTTTATTTGAGTCCAAAGTTTATAACCAAGAGGAGAGGGTTTTTATGAAAAAAAATTTATTAAAAGGATTATTAACGGTAGCAATCGGTTTAGGTTTAGCTGCATGTGGAAGTAAATCATCAAGCAACCAATTAGTTGTTGGGATGGAAGCAGGATATCCACCATTTAACTGGACACAACAAACAGATGCTAACGGAGCTGTGAAAATCCAAGGAACAAATGATTATGCTGGCGGTTATGATGTTGAAATTGCTAAACGTGTCGCTAAAAAATTAAATAAAGAATTAGTTGTTGTAAAAACTGAGTGGGATGGCTTAACACCAGGCGTTGTTTCTGGTAAACTAGATGCAATCATAGCTGGTATGAGTCCAACTGCTGAAAGAAAAGAAGCAATTGATTTCTCAGATAACTATTACAAATCACAATTAGTAATGATTGTTAAAAAAGGTAGTAAATTTGAACAAGCTAAAACATTAGCTGACTTTTCAGGCGCTAAAGTAACTGGACAATTAAACACTTTCCATTATAGCGTGATTGATCAAATTCCAGGCGTTGCAAAACAACCTGCAATGGATAACTTCCCTGCAATGCGTGTAGCATTACAAGCTGGTACAATTGATGCTTATGTTTCTGAATTACCAGAAGGTGTTTCTGCTCAAGCTGCAAATTCAGATTTTGTAATGATTAAATTAACAGATGGTTTCCAAGCAAGTGATGAAGATACAGATACAGCTGTTGGATTGAAAAAAAATAGCCCATTGAAAGATGCTATCAACAAAGCTTTATCAGAAATTTCTGATGCTGAACGTCAACAAATTATGGATGAAGCAATCAAAAATCAACCAGCTGCTAACTAATAAACATATTTTACTAAACTAGAAGGGGAAACCCTTCTAGATACATAACTAAAAAAAGAAAGAGGGCAAAAGATGAATATTGAATGGATTATCAAAATTATACAAGATAATTGGCCAATGTTTCTAAATGGAGCTTGGGTAACCTTATATATTTCTATTATTGGGACAATTATTGGAACAGGAATCGGATTATTAATAGGATTAGTAAAAACTATTCCTATGCCAGAAAAAGGTTCGAAAAGAATTGCTTTAAAAATTGCTAATGCAATTTTAACAGCTTATACAGAGTTCTTTAGAGGAACACCAATGATTGTACAAGCAATGGTTATTTATTATGGATCTGCCTTAGCATTTGGAATTGATATGGATCGTACATTTGCTGCGATTTTTATTGTATCGATTAACACAGGGGCTTATATGTCTGAGATTGTTCGTGGAGGGATTATTTCTATCGACAAAGGACAATTTGAAGCAGCTCAAGCCATTGGGATGACACATACTCAAACAATGATGAATGTTGTATTCCCACAAGTTATTCGTAATATTCTACCTGCAACAGGAAATGAGTTTGTTATCAATATCAAAGATACTTCTGTATTGAACGTAATTTCTGTTTCAGAATTATATTTTGCAACAAAAACAGTTGCGGGAGCAAACTTCCGTTATTTTGAAACATTCTTTGTCACATTGATTTTATACTTCATTATGACAACTGTTTTAACACAAATTTTACGTTATATTGAACGTAGAATGGATGGCCCTGATAACTATGAAATCATTCATTCAGATCCATTAAATTCAAATTCAATGGCATCTGTATACGAAAAAACGAAAGGGAAAGGATAAGAATCATGAGTCAAGAAGTAGTAACGATTAAACATTTAAATAAAGTATTCGGGACTCATGAAGTCCTTAAAGACATTTCATTTTCAGTTGAATCTGGTGAAGTAGTAACGATTATTGGTTCTTCAGGTTCAGGTAAATCTACTCTATTACGTTGTGTAAACTTATTAGAAAAACCGACTTCTGGTGAAATTTTATATAATGGGAAAAATATTTTAGATGAGGATACAAATATTTATGAATATCGTACTCATTTAGGAATGGTTTTCCAACAATTTAATTTGTTTAATAACTTAAATGTATTAGAAAATTGTACAGTTGGTCCTATTAAAGTGTTGAAAAAATCTAAAGAAGAAGCTGAGGAAATTGCGAAAGGTTTCTTAGAGAAAGTTGGAATGAGTGCCTATTTAAATGCTCGTCCTCGTCAATTGTCAGGTGGACAAAAGCAACGTGTAGCGATTGCTAGAGCATTATCCATGCAACCAGATGTATTATTATTTGACGAACCAACTTCTGCATTAGACCCGGAAATGGTGAATGAAGTTTTAGAAACAATGAAGAGTTTAGCCCATACTGGATTAACAATGATTATTGTGACACACGAAATGGAATTTGCTAGAGACGTTAGTGACCGTGTTATCTTTATGGATAAAGGGGTTATTGCTGAAGAGGGAACTGCTGAGCAAATCTTTACAAATCCGCAAAAAGAAAGAACAAAAGAATTCTTGATGCGTGTATTATCGTAATTTGACTTTTCTAATAGTAATAAAGGACGGCAGCAGATATTGAAATGTATCTGCTGCCGTAGTGTTTTTTTAAAATTAAAAAGGGGAATTTTTTCGTTTGATGGCTCCTGTTGGACAGTGAGTGTAGGCTTCTTTAAAAGCTTCCATTTCTTGTTCAGGAATTGGTAGGGTTCCGGTATTATCGTCATGTTTCATGAACGCTATACCATTATTATCATATTCAAAAAGATTACTTGCTTTTAGTTGGCAAATTCCACAAGCAATACAACTTTCACAGTCAACTTTTCCATAAATTGATTGTAGTTTTTTTGAAACCATAAATCTCCCTCCAATTATAAATATGATATTTGTAGTTTTAGTGTCTCACATTTCAAAAAAATTTTCAAAACATTTAAAATTTTTAAAAAAAGCAATGACAATCACAAAAAATGTGCTAAAATATTATCTATAGATTGAAAAGATTGCATATTATTACGAAAATGTGCTATAGTTTTAAATGAATAAAGTCTAATGACGACAGTGGTTGAATTTAGGAGGATTTTTAATGAGTGATAATTTAAATAATGAAAGAAGCCCAAAAGAAGAACAACCATGGGATCGCCAATTTGGTGAAGATACGCAGAAAGCACGTCAATACTCACGTAGTGCTCGTAACTCTAATGGTAAAGCAGTAGCACCATTATTAAGTGTGTTATTATTTGTATTTATCGTTGTTGTAGTATCTCCATTATTATTTATGATGTGGTTCTATTGGTCAAGTTCAAAAGCTGAAGTAAAACCTCGTACAGCAGATGAGGTAATGTTAACAAAAGTTGTTGAAACAACAACAGCTGAAACAACGACAGCTGAGGCAAAATCTACTGAAACAAAAGCTAATGAAACAAGTGTAACATCTACTACAGTAGCACCATCGGATGCAGCTAGACAACAACAAAGAGAACAAACTACTGCTGAAGCGCAAACTTCTCAAAATGGTGCTTATGGAACATATACTGTTCAAGCGGGTGAAACATTATATAGAATCGCAGTAAACCATGGTATGGATGTAGCAACATTGAAATCTATTAATGGATTATCAGGTAATAACATTTCGCCAGGAATGCAATTAAAAGTATTACAACCAAGACAATAACAGCTAAAGGCTGGGCAGCAAGTCCAGCCTTTTAGGTTGTTATAGGG
>CALATC010000070.1 GCA_937891475.1 uncultured Granulicatella sp.
CTGGATGTGCTAATAAATAATTTCTAAAATCTTTCAATACTTCATCATATAAAGCCATTTTATCAATCGAAAAAAATTTTCCAATCTCGTCTAACATATCTTCAACGGTTCCTGAAGCAATCACACTATTTGGAACAATTTCACCTCGAACAATGCCTAATAACTCTAGCATTTGCTCAATCGTTATGGGTGAATCTTCTTTGATATGCTGTTTTAAAATTTTGCGGATGACCATTTCTGTTGGCTCAACCCACAGATTGTCTATATTAGTTAAAGTGCCATCCTTATCAAAAAGAATGGCCTTTACTTCGAGATTTCCTTTATTCGTTTGTAATTTCATTTGAATTCCTACTCTACATTTTGTAATTCAACACCGATAATATTATCCATCGCTTCGATTTGCTTTAAAATTACGGATAAATCAGTCGTTGATTCAGAAATATCTAACATTAATTGAACAATCGCTACACTATGGATTGCTAATCCTTGGAATATCGTTAATACATTCATATTATAACTAGCAAATAAATCTAATGTTTTAGACAATGTTCCTTTTTCATTTTTCATATGAATATTCAACGAAGCTTTTCTTCCATAAGTCACTGACGAAAATCCTTGAACTTTTCGATAATACTTATAATACACACTACGTGAAATTCCTACTAATTTTACTGCTTCTGTAACGTCCTTTGCTTGGTTAGTTGCTAATAATTCTTTTGCTTTTAGTACTTTAGAAAACACAGGAGGTACAGCATCTGCTGATACTAAAAAATGTTTTTGGTTTTCCATATTTTTCACCTCGAAACTATTGTATACAATATAAAGACAAAATACTAGGTACCCGCTTTATTTTTTATAAAAATTGTTATAAAAAAAACACTTATTTCACTAACAGATAACCAATCGTTATTACGTGAAATAAGTGTTTGTTATATCACTCTAAAATTTCTTAAAAACTAACTTTTAACTCTATATTATTTTGACATGAAGTCATATGGCGTCAATTCTTCCATTCCAATCATAGGGTCAATACTATAGGAATCAATTAATTCCATTGTTAAAACAAATGGTTTATTTTTTGCTATTGTTTGACTCTCTGAAGGGACTTGAAATTCTTCAACTGTTTCTTCTACTTTTAATGCTACTGTTTTCTCTTCAGAATACTGTTTGGTATCACTTGTTGGTTGAGAAACTTGTTCTGTAGTATCTTCAGACTTATCATCAGTTTGCGGATTTACTTTAATCGTTGTTGAATTTTCTTCTTCAATGGTTAAGCTATCAAAGCTATTACCTTGCAACAAATCTTTTAAGCACGTTTGACGTCTTGCACTTTGACGATTTGCTGCTTCTTGGAAAGCTTCGTATTGCCCACACATAATTAAGAACTTTTTACTTCTTGTTACAGCTGTATATAATAAGTTTCGTTCTAACATTCGTTGATATTGACCAACCATTGGTAAAATCACCATTTGGAATTCACTACCTTGAGATTTATGAATCGAACAACAATAAGCATGCGTCAATTGAATAAAGTCATTTCGTTTATATTCTACCTCTACATTATCAAAAGCAACATATAACTTATCGACTTGATCTTCATTTTCTTTGGCAAATATAATCGCAGTTACTTCTCCAATATCCCCATTATAAATATTTTCTTCTGCGACATTGACCAACTGCAATACTTTATCTCCTACACGGAAAACACGGTCAAATGATTCAATTTCACGAACGGAATTTCCAATTTTTGGATTTAAAATATTTTGCATCATTTTATTAATTTCATGAATACCAGCTTCACCTTTATACATTGGAGCAAGTACTTGAATATCTTTTTTCTGATATCCTTTTTTTATCGCCTTCACGACAATTTGTTCAATCACATCTAGAATTTGAGTTGAACGGCACGGAATAAACGTTCTATCTGGTTGATTTTGAGTAAAATCTATTGGTAAATGCCCATCTTTAATCGAGTGCGCTAATGTCACAATACTTGAAGAATCTTTTTGTCGATGAATTTGCGTTAATTCAATCGAAGGAATTTTGTTCGATAATAGAAAATCTGTTAACACTTGACCTGGGCCAACCGAAGGTAATTGATTTTTATCTCCTACAAATAAAATCTTTGTTTTCCCTGGAGTTGCACGCAGCAGACGATTCATTAGCCAAGTATCGACCATCGACATCTCATCAATAATTAAGAAATCGCAATATAATGAACGACTTTCATCAAAATCATCCTGTTCTAATTCAGAATTTTCTTCTGCAGAAATTCCTAACATTCGATGAATCGTAGAAGCAGATATTCCTGTTAATTCATTCATACGTTTCGCAGCTCTTCCTGTTGGAGCTGCTAATTGAATGGCATCAGAATCTAAATCAATCTCTTCTAAATAACGATACATTTCTACAACCCCATTAATAATCGTTGTTTTCCCTGTTCCTGGTCCACCAGTTAAAATAAACAAGGATTCTTGCATAATTTTAACAAGCGCTTGTTTTTGAGACTCATCATAGATGATGCCAAATTTCTTTTGAACATGCTGAATCGCTTCTTCGATATCTTCTTCTGAATACAAAGATTTCTTAGACAATTCCAAACGATGATTAATCGCATTCACAATTCCAATTTCTGCATAATATAAAGAAGCTAATGATAAGTGATTTTCTTCAGAAATAATGATTCCTTCTCGAATTAATTCATTTAATGCATTTACAATTTGATCAGGTTCAATTAAAAATGAACGAGTTTGTTCTAATAATTTTTGAGCAGCTAGAACTACTTCTTTATCGATTAAATACGTATGCCCTTCTTGATAAGATAAATCCCTTACCACTACATAAACGGCACCTTTAATCCGGTATAAACTATCTGCTGCAATCTCTAATTGTTGTGCAATGGCATCAATTCGTCTAAAACCAAGTCCTTCAATGGACTGTAATAACACATATGGATCTTCTTTAATGATTTCCATTGTTTTCTCTTTATAGAGCACCATAATTTTTTGAGCAAAAATTGGAGTAAAGCCCATATTTGTTAATTCAAATAAAATACGTTCTGTCCCTTGATTTTCGATAATAATGTTACGAATACTCTCACATTTCTTAGTCGATAATCCGGGTACATTTTTTAAACAATCCTCATCTTGAATGATTTGCTCAATCGCATTTTCACCTAAGCAATCTACAATTTTTTCTGCGGTTTTTTCTCCAATTCCTGGAAATCGTCCACTAGAAAAATAAGCAATAAGTCCTTTTTTTCCAGTAGGTTGATGTTGTTGATAACTTAAGACGGAAAACTGTTGTCCATATTTTGGATGCGAAACGACTTTCCCATTAAAACGATAGGGAGAATTATCATGAATGGTGCCAATAATTCCCGTCACAACTATCTCATCTGAGTCTAGTTGCATACTACTTTCTTGTACTCGAATTAATAATACTTTGTAAAAATTTTGCGGATTTTCAAAAAATGTCGCTAAAACTTCTCCTACAATGTATTCTTCACTCATGACTTCCCTCTTTTCTATCAAATTTTTAAACGTATTGACGTTCGTTTCCTTCCAAATAAGCTTTATCAATAATACCTCCACCTAAGCAGATGTCTCCATCATAAAATACAACTGCTTGTCCAGGTGTAATCGCACGTACTGGCTCTTCAAAGTATACCATAGCTTTTGTCTTGTCGTCTTCTTGGAATACAACACGTATTTTTGTATCTTGTTGACGATATCTAAATTTGGCAGTACATTCAAATTCATTTGGTTTTTCTTCATCTGTATTAAATTGCAAATCTGTTGCAAATAATGAGTCAGAATAAAGATTTGGATGATGGAATCCTTGTCCAACATAAAGTGTATTGGTGCTTAAATCTTTTCCTACAACAAACCATGGATCATTGGTTTTTCCACCGCCACCGATTCCTAATCCTTGACGTTGACCAATCGTATAATACATTAAACCAGCATGGTCTCCTTTAACCTCGCCATCTAATGTTACCATTTTACCAGGTTTAGCTGGTAAATAATGAGACAAGAATTCATTGAAGTTTCTCTCTCCGATAAAACATACACCTGTAGAATCTTTTTTCTTAGCCGTTGCTAAGTCAAATTCTTCTGCAATTTTACGAACTTCTTTT
The DNA here is from genome assembly GCA_937891475.1 of uncultured Granulicatella sp. Next base: position 4,139 of record CALATC010000070.1, read on the forward strand.
TTCTCTAAATGCCCAATTGGGAACATTGCTTTTGATAATTGTTGTTGATTTAATTGACTTAAGAAATACGTTTGATCTTTATTATTATCCACTCCACGTAATAAACGAACTACTCCATTCTCGTCTTTTTCCACACGAGCATAATGTCCCATTGCTACATAGTCTGCTCCTAATTGAAGGGCGTATTCTAAGAAAGCTTGGAATTTTACTTCTTTATTACACATTACATCTGGATTAGGAGTTCTTCCTAATCGATATTCTTTTAAGAAATATTCAAATACACGATCCCAATATTCCTTTTCAAAATTAACAGAATAATATGGAATCCCAATTTGTTCAGCTACTGCTGCTACATCTTTATAATCTTCTGTTGCTGTACAAACACCATTTTCATCTGTATCATCCCAGTTTTTCATAAAGATACCAATCACATCGTATCCTGCTTGTTTTAATAAGAGAGCTGTTACTGAAGAATCAACTCCACCACTCATTCCGACAATTACTCGGATATTTTCCTTATTCATTCATTCACCATCATTTCTAAATTTTTTCTGTTTTAACGATTTGAAGGTCGCTGTATCATTTTTATATCACTTTCTAAAAATTTTTTCAAAAAATTTTTCTCAAAATCTTCTTAAATACGATAACGATAGGAATTATAGCCCTATACACATTTGACAAATAAATTTATTTTCACTACAATTATTATTGGTAAAAGGGGGGCATAAGTGTATGATAATATCTTTACGAGCAGCACGGGTTAATCGTAATTTGACACTCTTAGAAGCCGCCAAATACCTAAAAATTAATAAAGATACTTTAACGAAGTATGAAAAAGATTCTACGAATCTTCCATACTCTTTAAGCAAGCGCATGCAGGAACTCTATGAGATCCCAGGCGAAAATCTTTATTTTGGCGATACTTTAAGCTTCGTGGCGCAGTTTAAGCCACTCCCTCACGAAGAAGATCTACAATAGTAGTGATCGGAATACCTTCCCGTGCTATGTATAGAAACGAGACAGAGTAAACTCTGTCTCGTTTTTTTATACTTCTTCTAATACGCCACGTTCTACTAATCCTTCTAAAATAAATTCTAGTTTTTCAATCGCATATGCATTTTTTTCATTTCCATATAATTGAACAGTTTGAAGTCCATCTTTTGTTGTTGTTGAAATTTTTAATTGTTTCATTGCTTTATCGACTGAAACTTTTAATTTTAATCCACGATGTCCGACTACTAAGTCATCTAAACTGCGAATTAATTGAAAATTACCTGCTTTTGTTTCGACAAATCCATTATCTCTTAATGTATATCCTTTTACCGTTGGAGATACACGATACACATGATTTGAATTTTTTAATGTTGCTGTTTGAGTAAATGCCATATGAACACTTCCTTTCATCACTTTCTTCTAGTTTAGCATACTATGGACGTTTAATCGAGGATATTGAGAAAATAAATGCATCAATATCTTCTTTAGTTGTCTCTCCTCCAAAGGATAAACGTACTGATTCTACTACTCTATTTTTATTCTGAGGAAACATGAGTGATAACACTGGACTAGGCTCTAAACTTCCTGCAGAACAAGCAGAACCTGCTGAAACAGCTACTTGATGTAAATCACACATAATTAATGTTTGACTAGCAGGAATCCCTTTTAACCAAACATTACAAATATGCGGACTCTTTCTTGATACATCCCCATTAATTTCAAAAGGAATTTGACGAGCCGTTAGCTGTTCTTGTAAATACTTTGATAATTCAAGGTATTTGCTCTTCTTCTCGTTTCTAGTTTGAATGGCTAATGCAAGAGCTTTTTGGAAACCAACAATATAAGGAACATTTTCAGTCCCTGCTCTCCACCCTTGTTCTTGTCCTCCACCTTTAATAAGTGCATGAATCGGTGCAGATTTTTTCTTATATAAAAATCCAATCCCCTTTGGCGCATGAATTTTATGCCCTGAAGCAGATAAATAATCAATATGAGAAGCCACTACATCCATTTCTTCTTGGGCAAATGCCTGAACTGCATCTGTATGGAAATAAGCAGGATGTTCCACTAATAACTCACCGATTTCATGAATCGGTTGATAAGCACCTGTTTCATTATTAACGGTCATAATCGATACTAAACGTGTCTTCTCCGTTAAAGCTTCTTCCACTTGTTTAACAGAAATACAACCCGTTTCATCAGGAACTAACGCAATAATCGTGAATCCTAATTGTTCAGCATAAGCTGCAGCTTTTTTAACCGATGGATGCTCGATTCCAGAAATAATGATTTCTCCTTTTTCTTTTGCAAAATGCTGGCAAATGGATTCAAACACTAAATTATTCGCTTCTGAACCTGAACCTGTAAAAATAATGGAATCATTCGTAGCAGCATGTAATTCTTGTAATAAATCTTTTTTAGCAGCTTGAATCTTTTGTTTTTGAGCACGACCAATTTGGTAAACACTAGAAGGATTCCCAAAATATGCCATTTCTTCAAAAATTGCCTTCTTAACTTCCTCTACAACCGGTGTAGTGGCAGCATAATCTAAATAATGCAACGATATCGTCCTTTCTTTTGGATAAAATTTTACATCTATCATTTTCTACTCTTACTAGTATAGTATATTTTTCAAAATAAGGTAAATATTTTTGACTCACGTCAGTATTTAAACTATGCTAGAATAGAATTAACAGAAAGTGAGGAGAATTATGAAAAATCAACCATTAGCATTTCGAATGAGACCCACTTGCTTAGAAGAAGTTGTTGGACAACAACATTTAGTAGCACCTGGAAAAATTATTGCTCGAATGATTGCCGCCAAACAACTCTCTTCGATAATTTTATATGGCCCTCCTGGAATTGGAAAAACAAGTATTGCCAGTGCCATCGCAGGAACGACAAAGTATGCCTTTCGAACATTAAATGCCGCCACTGATACAAAAAAAGAATTGCAAATTGTTATTGAAGAAGCAAAGATGAGCGGAACTGTCATTTTATTACTGGATGAAATTCACCGATTGGATAAACCAAAACAAGATTTTCTTCTTCCACACTTAGAAAATGGACGTGTCATTTTAATAGGAGCCACTACTGAAAATCCCTATATTGCCATTAACCCAGCCATTCGCAGTCGAACACAAATTTTCGAACTCATCCCACTTACACCAGAAGAAATTCATCAAGCACTCAAACGTGCATTAACAGATGAAACAAAGGGATTAGGAAACTATGATGTAGAAATCACAGACGGAGCGATGTATACATTCACTCATTTTTCAAATGGAGATGTTAGAAGTTCACTAAACGCTTTAGAATTAGCTGTAAAATCTACTCCGGAAAATGAAGACGGAAAAATCATTATTACAGAAGAAATCGCAGGAAACTGTCTACAAAGAAAAGTGTTCGCACATGATAAAAACGGAGATCAACATTATGATGTCATCTCCGCTTTCCAAAAATCGATTCGAGGAAGTGACGTGGATGCAGCACTCCACTATATGGCAAGACTCATCGAAGCAGGCGAACTCATTACATTAATCAGACGATTATTGGTCATAGCCTATGAAGATATCGGATTAGCAAACCCAGCTGGAGCCAGTCGTGCCGTATTAGCTGTACAAGCTGCGGAAAAACTCGGCTTACCCGAAGCAAGAATCCCACTTGCCAATGCAGTGATTGAATTAGCACTCTCCCCTAAATCGAACACAGCAATTCTATCCATTGATGCAGCACTCTCAGATGTAAGACAAGGGAAATCAGGAAACGTCCCTTCCCACTTACAAGATGCACACTATCAAGGAGCCCAAAAACTAGGACGAGGAACAAATTACCAATACCCACATAACTATCCAAACCACTGGGTAAAACAACAATACTTACCAGATACACTGAAACATACACAATACTTCCACCCAGACCCAACTTCGAAATTCGAAGAAGCGTTGAAGGAACAGTATAAGAAGTTTCAATAAATGGAAATATCCCCCGACAAGAAATTCTTGCGGGGGATGTTTTCATTAGTCACTATCATTCAAATCAGTAGTCATAGTGCGTTTCTTTTTTTAACTATCAAACCAAAATCTCTATAACTACATTTCTTAAATTTTTATCTACTAAACCCAGCGCCCATCTAATAATGTTACCAAAAAGCTGTTATCCGAAACATCTGCTCCAATATTTTTTAATTCGTAGCAAATCGATCATCCCTCTTTAAATTCATTGAAATCACGTTCTTGAAATGCTTCTCTTAGTTGATGGACTGTTTCATATTCAGGTTTTAATGTAGGAACTTCTTGTAATAAATAATCTACAATTCCTTGAGAATGTGTTAACCAATCGAATAATCTATAATGTTTATAGTTGTATGATTGAAGTTCATCTCTATTCTTTAATATTAGTTTCCAGTAACGTTTTAATTTATTATAAAGTCGTCTATCCTTATAGCGTACTTGATTCATTTTTCTTGTTCTTGTCTTGTTTAATTCTCTGTTTAAAGCTTGAATAATATGAAATGGATCAATAATAATTTTAGCCTTAGGGAATAAACATTTAATGACTTGTTTAGTTCTTCAATTTGCATTTTGACTTCTACAATTTTTTCTAAGTCTATTCTTTCATCTATGATGTTATCTACAAAGTGTCCATCATAATCTAATGCTGAAAATGAAATTACATTATACTTCCAATCCTTTCTCTGGAGATACTTTTCATGCTCTGTTATCTTCCAATAGGTTTTATAAACTTCTTCACTTACAGGTACAGCTTTTCCCCTAACATAGATGTAATATTCTTTTTTACCCATTGTGCTATCCTCCTTTTTATGTTCTCTGTTTTGGTTTTTTGAGAATAAAAAAGGAGGGCTTCTACACTTTGGCGTAAAAAGTCCTCTTTGCAAAATACATGCTTTTTTACTATGCTATTTAATATCGAATAAAAATTTTCTTAAACTAAATATCTTAATATCACACAATAAAAGAAGGTACCTTATGCTTACTCTTTTGAAGTGACCCCAAAAAGTTAGACTTTTTTTGAGACGACTTAAGTCGTCTCTTTTTGATTAATAAAACAAAATGTATGAATAACCCCCTAGGGGGTTCGCGCCAAAATTTTGGCGCTTTTTTTCTTGGATATATTACTATAACTTTCAAATAAATTTACTAGCTAAGCACTACAAGAAGAGTTTGAATGACACATTCTATAGTTTACTGGACTTAGTCCATCCAGTTTAATTTTTATACGTTTATTGTTGTAATAATCAATATAATTGATAATAGCTTTCTCTAATTCATCAAGAGACTTAAATTCTTTTTCAAATCCATAAAACATTTCTGATTTCAATATACCAAAGAAAGATTCCATCATACCATTATCTGCACTGTTTCCCTTACGTGACATAGATGGTAGTATACCTTTACTCTCTAAAAATTGATGATAAGAATCATGTTGGTATTGCCAACCTTGGTCACTATGGAGAATTGTGTTCTCGTACTTCTCATCTGTAAATGCCTCATTTAACATTGTCTTTACTTGTAGTAAGTTAGGTGAGCGTGAAAGATTGTACGCAATAATTTCACTATTAAATCCATCTAAAACTGGTGATAAATATAGTTTCTGTTCGCTATTCGGAATGGCAAACTCTGTGACGTCTGTGTAGCATTTTTCCATTGGTTTAGTACCTTCAAAATCACGTTGAATTAGATTATCTGATCTCTTTCCAATATCTCCTTTGTGTGAATAATACTTACGTTTACGACGAATACGAGCCATTAAACCAAGAACTTTCATCAAGCGTTGCACCTTCTTGTGATTCACTTTAATTCCACGATTTCTTAATTCTAAATGAATTCGACGGTAACCATAATTTTCCTTATGTTCTGTAAAAATATCTTGTATTTCATCTTTAAGCTGTTGATCCTTATCCGGTTGTTTCATTTGTTTTAAATGGTAATAGTACGTTGAACGAGCTAAATTAATTACTTTAAGAAGAACATCCAATGGAAATTCTTTGATTAATTCTTGAACAATTTCTGTCTTTCTTCTTTCGCTTTTTCCTCCTTTAATCGTTTTTCCCTCAACTTTTTTAGGACAGCAATTTCCGCCTTTAAGTATAGATTTTCTAATTTAAGTCGTTCTAAATCCGTCATTTCTTCTTGTTGTTTCTTTGGTTTACGTCCCATTATTCTTGGTCTCCCTTTTGTTTTCTCAACAATAGTATACCCATTTTTCTTGTATTCTGCTAGCCAATTTGGGAGTAGCCCACGACTTTTAAGTGCATAATCCATTGATACACTTAATTGTGAGCGACCTTCTAGAAGAACTTTATCAATTATTTCCTTCTTAAGTTCTGGAGAATAGTAGCGTTTTTTCCCTTTTTTAACACTTTCTATTCCATATCGGTCAATAAATTGAACTAAGTAATCAAGATTACGAACAGTGACATTATAAATTTTTGAAAGATTCTTTAAGCTGAAACCTTGTTTTCTTAGCTGATAGATTTGTATTTTGTCTTCATAAGTTAATTTCATTAAAAAACACCCCAAAAGTTAGATTTTTTATGTCTAACTTTTGGGGTGCAGTACAAATTTTCGTTTGCCTTTTTTAGTGTTAAAAATATTGTTTTAAGATTTGGAGTTCGGAAAAATTTAAAGGTCGATACTCACCCGGGAAAAGAGATTCATCTAAAAGAAATTCACCAAAACGAATTCTTTTAAGGAAAGTGACTTTAACCCCAACACATAAAAACATCTTTTTAATTTGATGAAATTTTCCTTCTGAAATCGTAACAGTAGCTTTGCTAAAGGAAGGAGACGATTCAAGAATTGATAATTTAGCAGGTTTACAAATCGTTCCATCATGAAACATAATTCCATCGTAAAATCTCTGAATACAGGAATCGTCTAAAGGCCCATTAACTTCTACATAATATTCCTTTTCAATATGTTGAATAGGATTTAATAAACGATATCCTAAAGGTCCGTTATTCGTAATGATTAAAAGCCCTTCAGTATCTCTATCTAGTCGTCCAATGGGATATAATCCTTCGACATTTTCATTTTTAAATAAATCAATAACTGTAGGAAGTTGAGAATCGGTGGTAGCAGTGATGAATCCTTTAGGTTTATTTAATAAATAATACTTTTGGGAGTTGTCTTCAATTCGACTTCCTTGAACGGTAATCACTTGAATTTGTGGATCGACATTATTACTTACATGAGTTGCGGGAATTGAATCGATTAGTACTTCACCAGAAGAAATCAATTTTTTCATTTGCTTTCGAGAAATATCAAAATGCTTCATTAATAAATGCTCAAGACGCATAAAAACCTCCTTAATAAATATTCGAAAAAATTATAGCATATTTTTATAAAAAAAGGGTTGACGATGAAGTATATCTATGATAAATTATTAAACGTTGTTGCGAAACAACAAAAACGACTCTGAAATAATTTTCAAAAAATGAAAAAAGTTATTGACAGAGAAAAACGACTATGATAATATATAGGAGTTGTCGCGATAAGCGACGTTGACCTTTGAAAACTAAACAAAGAAGACAAACCAAATGTGTAGGGACTTCACGAAAGTGAAGAAACAACAATTTCTTTTCTCTAAGGAGAAAAACAATAAGTCAGTAATTAAAATGAGCTTTCAAAAGCTTATGAATTTATTTTCATGAGAGTTTGATCCTGGCTCAGGACGAACGCTGGCGGCGTGCCTAATAC
>CALATC010000071.1 GCA_937891475.1 uncultured Granulicatella sp.
TAGTATAGAAGAAAGCTCTCAGCACATGTTGAGGCAGCATCACTGCTTGTACGAGCTTAGAAAAAATGTTAACGAAAAAGCCTTAGTGTCAAGGTTTTTTTGGTATCCTCAAAAAGGTAATTTTATAATTGACAATTTGTCAGTAGAGTAGTATAATTTATAATCAGGAGGAATAAAATGCGAGATGTAAAAGATCCGGAAATTCGACGGGCTGAGATTATGGACGCTGCTATGCTCCTCTTTATGGAGAAAGGATATGCGAACACAACAACTCAGGATATAGTCGATAAGGTAAATATATCACGAGGTTTGCTATACTATCACTTTAAGAATAAAGAAGATATTCTGTATTGTCTCGTGGAACGTTATTCAGAGAAATTATTGAGTGATATTCACGTGATTGTCTATGATGATGACAAAACTGCTATTGAAAAAATAAGAGCCTTTATAGATGCCACAATAATCTCTACAGATAACGTTTCAGCGGAAGGAACTGAGTTACAAAAGACGGTTGATCTTGAAGAAAATCGTTATATGTTAGATAAGTTATCTCATAAGCTCATTGAAAAACTGACTATATATTTTGAGAGGATAATAAATCAAGGCATCTCAGAAAAAGTATTTTCTGTAAAATATCCATCAGAAACAGCAGAATTTCTGATGACAGCCTATGTTTTTGTTTCAAATAACATAGGTATAAAAACTTCAAAGAAAGAAACTGCCAAAGATTACTTGAATGCATTTAAGATAATGCTGGAACAAAATCTAAATACAAAAGGACTCTTTAGCAATTAAAAAAAGATAGAATGTTTGTAAAGAGAACTATGTACCGATAGCTAAATCAAAACAAGCTATCGGTATTATTTCAAAATATGACTGACAAATTGTCAATAGAGGTGAAAATATGTTAGAGATAAAGAATTTTAGTAAAAGTTATGGGGACAAGAAGGTTGTGGATAACCTATCTATTTCAGTACAGCCTGGAGATATTTATGGTTTTATTGGAGCAAATGGTGCAGGCAAAACGACAACGATAAAGGCAGTTGTCGGTATCCATGATTTTGAAGACGGAAGTATAATTATCAACGGTCATTCTATTAAAGAAGAACCTGTTATTTGTAAAAAAATGATGGCGTATATCCCAGATAATCCAGATTTGTATGAACATATGACAGGACTTCAATATATTAATTTCATTGCTGACCTGTTTGAAATTCCTACAAAAATACGCAGGGAGAGAATCCAAAATTACGGTGATTTATTTGATATGACTGATCATCTTTCGGGGATTATTTCTTCATATTCACATGGTATGAAGCAACGAACAGCCATTATTTCTGCACTTGTACATTCTCCCAAACTATTGATTTTAGATGAACCTTTTGTTGGGCTAGATCCCAAAGCAACTTTCCTACTAAAGAAAATTATGCATGAGTGTGTTTCAGATGGAGGTGCTATTTTCTTTTCAACCCATGTATTGGATGTTGCGGAAAAATTATGTAATAAGATTGCCATTATCAAAAATGGAAAGTTAATTGCAAGTGGCAATACAGGAGACGTCAAAGGTGCTGAATCATTGGAGGCATTTTTCATGGAGGTGCAGGACAATGAGTAACATTTGGATACTGCTTAAAGCTCAATTGATTAATTTCTTTCCTATCAATGAGATTAGAGATTCAGGAAATAAAAAACAAAGTTCAATGGCTATTGCGTGTTTTGGCATAATAACTCTTGCCTTATTTTGCTTTGTTTATAATATACTAACAGCTAAAACATTGGTACAAGTCGGACAGCAGGACTTGATACCAGCATATATGGTCTCAGTATCAAGTTTTTCAATATTATTTTTGACAGTATTTTATTCGAATGGCATTTTATTTGGCAGTCGAGATATGGAAATTCTCTTATCCTTACCTGTTAAAAGTTCGGAGATTATCACTAGCAAGTTCATGTTTATGTACTTATTGAATTTTTTAATAGGATTGATGTTTATGCTTCCGGGTGGAATTGTATGGATCTTGAACGGAAGTTTAAACGTCCTACAGATTATATTGTATTTTACTTCAATCATCTTTGTTCCCTTAATACCTATGTGTATAGCAGCATGCATGGGAATCGTTATTGTTGTCGCTTCATCTTTTTTTAAAAGGAAAAATATTCTCTCTCTTATTTTTTCATTTGGGATGCTAGGTATAATTGGATATTTTGCATTATCAGCTATGCAATCAGGTGATGAAAGTAGTATTGGGATTATGCTGGCTAAGCAAATTACTGGTCTGTATCCAATTTCAAGACTATTTATGTCATACTACAATTTTCCAATGTACTATGGGATGGGATTTTTTATAGTTCTTTCAATAGTCGTTTTTTATCTATTTGTCAAAATTGCTTCGTTGAAGTATGGACTACTTAATACACTTGCCAATACAAAATCAAGTTATGCTAATGACAAAGTATCTTATGAAAGAAAATCGGTATTTTTTTCCTTGTATCAAAAAGAGCTTGGACGATTTTTAAGTTCTTATATGGCAGTCTTGAATGCTGGGCTTGGAGTGATTCTTTTATGTGTCTTTAGTATATGTTTCCTGTTTAATTCTGTAGGTCAAATAGGAAATTCTGCAGGAATTGAAAATATAAATGAGTATCTTTCAAACTTAGCTCCCGTCTTTATTGCATCTATGCTTTCACTCAGTTGTCCAGCAGCTTCATCTATATCTTTAGAAGGTAAAAATATTTGGATTTTGAAAAGTTCTCCGGTTGAGGTGAAAATGATTTTAAATGCTAAGATAGCTGTCAACCTTACACTTCATTTGATTGGATATATGATTTCTGTATCTGTATTTATGCTGAAACTTGATATGAGTCCTATTCAAGTTATGAATCTAGTTATTGTTCCTATATGTTACTCCCTTTTTATAATGGTAATCGGAATTTCATTAAATAAAAAATATCCAAACTATGATTGGGACAGTGAGATGATAGTTGTCAAACAAAGTCTTCCTGTTATTGTGATTGGAATTATTGGTATGATTGCGCTTATTACGCCCATTTTGCTTAATTGGATGTTTAAACTTCCGATTATATTTGTTTTGCAGGTAGTATCAGTAATTTTACTGGTTATTTCGTTTGGTGTTTATATAAAAATGAGCAAGTTAAATTTTATCTAGTTAAAAGAGGAAATAAGATGAAAAATAGACTGTTAAAAGATATTTTGGTGTTGTTGGGAATGATGGTCATCATAGTCATTATTTGTAGATTTCTCCCTGAGAAAGTTCCTATTCATTTCAATGCCAAAGGAGTTGCAGATATGTTTGCAAATAAATACTATCTTCTACTGGCTACAGTCATTCCATACTCTGCATATTGGAAGTTTGTTAGGGGGAAGGAAAATAAAAAGATTAAATGAAACCCCATCTATATTTACAAATTGCATCAAAATTAAGAACGACTATTTTAAGAGGTGATTATGCACCCGAACAACAAATTCCTTCAATAAGGAGATTAGCAGAAAACGAGAAGTGTAATCCGGCAACTGTCCAAAAAGCAATGAAAGTTCTCGAAGAACAGAATTTGGTTACTAGCTGTGGAACATTAGGATATTTTGTCATAGCAAGCGAGCAAGAAATAAAGGAGTTAAGATATCAAGAATCTAACAAGCTAGTGAAAATTTTGTTTGAAAAACTAGGTGAGCTAGGCTTTTCAGAAGATGAGATTGTCAATTTATTTTTTAGAAAAGATGCTTAGAAGAAGTTGAATGGAAATTTATTAGGATTATTTGTGAAAGTATAGAAAAGCCTTGATTTCAAGGCTTTTTATGTTTTTGTGATAGAATATAGTTAGTTATACATCGAGAGCAAGTTAGAAGCAGTAAAAAAATTTTATTCATAAAGTAATCAAGATGAAGGAAGATAAATGACAGAAATTGATAAAAAGAATTTAAAAAATTATCTTTGTTTTACATTTGGAATTACTTATATAGCTTGGGGGCTTCTTGCTATATTTACACAATTTACTATTTTGGGATTAGAGACGTTTATAGGGAGAACATTACATATAGTTGGTGCACTTGGACCAGCTATTGCAAGTGGATTTTATTTGAAAAGTAAAAATGTAAAATTTAAACATTTCTTATTTAATAAGAGAGAAAATAGTAGTATTTATTTCATTATTCATATGTTAGCAATTTTGATACTATTTTCTGTATCTTCCTTAGAATTAAACGGAGTATCCATTTATCTGATGCCATTATTCTTTATACAACTAATTTTTTTTGGTGGTGGACATGAAGAATTAGGATGGAGAGGTATATTACAACC
>CALATC010000072.1 GCA_937891475.1 uncultured Granulicatella sp.
ATCCATTGCTTCATCACACTTGGACATTGATACCAATACAAAGGAAATTGAAAAAAAATTCTGTCTGCATCTTGAAGGCATGCACGTTCTAGAGTTTTATCAAAATGCCCACTTTCCTGTTCTGCTAGTATTGATTCTAAATGACGTACTTGAATCTGTTCTTCTCCTTTAACAGCCGCTAATAAAAATTGCTGTGAAGAGGATTGAGCTACATCAGGATGACTCATAATAATTAGAGTTTTTGTCATTGAATTTATCCTTTCTTATATCGATTTAATAATGCTTGACTATTTTCTACAAAATAAGAAATCGCATCTTTTAACGCTGCATCATCTACTACAAATGATGGATGATGCCATTCGTAAGGACAACCTGTTCCAATAAACACAAAACACCCCGGAACATATTCCATATAATTCGCAAAATCTTCTGCTCCTAAAGTTAATTCAGGAGTCACTACTGTCGCAAATTGTTCTGTTGTTTCTTTTACAATCTCTGTCACTTCTTCATCATTATCCACTACTGGAGGTGTCATAATCCACTCCATACGTGCTTTTTGTCCATAAACAGCAGCCATTTGATGCACCATATGATCCATTAAACTACGAATTTTCTCTTGATCTTTTTTATAAAAAGTACGAATCGTTCCTTCAAAGAAAACACGCTCTGGAATAACATTCCAAGTATTTCCCCCTTCAATATGAGAAATACTCAATACTGTAGGTGACAACGGTGAAACATGACGACTTACAATCGCTTGTAAATTTGTAATAATCTGACAGGCCGTAACAATTGGATCATTTCCATTATGTGGAGCTGCCGCATGAGTTCCTACCCCTTTTAATTCCACAGAAAATTGTCCTACAGCAGCCATCAATGGTCCAGATTTAATGCCAATTGTTCCAACAGGTAATTCAGGCTTATTATGGAATCCAATAATGGCATCGACTCCCTCTAATACACCTTCAGCAATTAAAGCACGAGCGCCACGATTCATTTCTTCTGCTGGTTGGAAAATGAATCGAATTTTCCCGTTTAAACTTTCTTCTTTTTCTTTTAAAATTTTCGCAGCCATTAATAAACTTGCTGTATGAAAATCATGCCCACAAGCATGCATCACTCCATCATGCTCTGAACGATAGTCTAAATCCGTTTGTTCATGAATCGGTAATGCGTCCATATCTGCACGAAGCGCAATAACGGGACCTTCTTTCGTTCCAATTTCAGCAACAACACCTGTTGGTGTTTTTAAAGGACGATAAGAAATCCCCCATTCCGTCAATTTTTCTTGAATAAATGCTGTCGTTTTAAATTCTTGTTCGGATAATTCCGGATAGCGGTGTAAAGTACGTCTGATTTTTACCGCTTCTTGAATCCATTCTTCTTTCATAACAATCACCTCTTAAAAATCACTTTTTTTCATTTTACTACAAAAAAAGTAAAAAAACATGAGGAAACGCCTAAAGCTCCCTCATGTCTGTGTTTATATAATTTCTTCTTTATTTAACTTTTTGGATAATAATTTTATCTCCATCAAATTTCAAATTTACGGATTGATTTTCTTCAGTAACACCCATTGATTTTAACCAAACAAGAGGTATAGCCACTCGAGAACTAAATCTGCCATCACCATTTTTAAATAACGTTCTTTCAACTATTTTAACATCATCAAAAATAGTCACACCATTTTCCCATAATTCGTATGCCGGGATATCTAGGTCTTCATTCCAATAAACTGCATGCCCTTTAACATCAACTTTTACACTTTCAAATAGTTGCTTATTATGCTCAAGCACTGTCATATAATCCAACTCTTCGAATAAATTCTTTACATCGTATTCTTTCTCAATTCGATTGTTAAATCTAACGAATAATTTACAATTATCTAACGGCTTAACAGATACAACTCTAATATCAAACATATTATTCTCCAATCTATTTTTTGAATTATAAAGAAGGAAGTTTTTCAATTTTTTTCGTTTTCCACATCTCCATAATTTTTTCACGATATTGTTCAGCCCACTCTCTCACTAGTTCTTGAGCTTTTTTTTGGAAGATCCCCATAAATCATTTCAAGAGTCTGAATATCAAAAGCACCATCATACTCCCCATAATAAGCATGAAAATGCGGCGGGTTATGGTCATTAAAGTAAATTTTAATAATAATTTCGTAAAATCTTGCTATTTCTGGCATTCTCATCATCTCCTTATGTATACATTAACATAGTCGGACGACTTTTTCAACTTTTATTCGATATTAAAGCAATTCTAAACGCACTCTCATATTCCTCCGTCAAGAAAAGAATAGACTTCTTACCGTAGCTCAAGTACTATCAGCCACAATCTTGGCTGATAGTACTTGAAAAATTGAGACACTAGGCTCAATTTTTAGCAATGAGACTCGCATTTGCGAGGCTGCTTGCGTCCATAAGCTACTGTAAAAGAAGTCTAATTCTAAACGCTCTCTCATATTCTTCCGTCAAGAAAAGAATAGACTTCTTACCGTAGCTCGAGTATTATCAGCCATTCTTTCGGCTGATAATACTGGAAAATTCGAGACCTTAGGCTCGAATTTTAGGCATGAGATTCGCTTTAGCGAAGCTGCTGCCGTACATTGCTACAGTATAAGAAGCCTAATTCTTTTCCGTCTGCATGCGGTACATCTGCGCGTACACTCCGTCTTTTTCGACCAATCTTGCGTGATCCCCCTGTTCAATAATCTCACCCTTATCCAACACGAAAATCTTATCCGCATGCACAATCGTAG
>CALATC010000073.1 GCA_937891475.1 uncultured Granulicatella sp.
ATCCTGTTTCAGAATTTTATAGTGCTTTCTTCTATTTTTGAGACTTTTTGCCCAGTCTCTTGCTTTTCTATTAAAAATCAAATAAAGATAATTGATTTTCATCTGGTAAGTCATCTAATACTTTATTTTCTGTCATATAATCAATTAAAGTTTTAGAAACTTTTCCACGTGTTGCTAAATCTTTCTTAGAAATAAATGGTTGTTCTTGTCTTGCTTCAACAATTTTGTTGGCAACGTTCAACCCTAATCCTGGAATCGATCTAAACGGAGCAATTAAACTATCTCCTTCAATCACAAAATTCACAGAATCTGATTTTTCAATATCTACCATTTTGAAGCTAAAGCCACGTTCACACATTTCATTGGCTAATTCAAGTACGGTTAATAAGTTTACTTCTTTTGTACTTGCATCATTGCCTTTATCACGAATTTCCTTCATTCTTTGCTTAATCATTTCTTTTCCTTGGGACATCGCCACAATATCAAAGTCTTGTGCACGAACTGAGAAATAAGCACAATAATATAATAAAGGTTTATGAACTTTAAACCACGCTACACGTAAAGCCATTAATACATAGGCTGCCGCATGGGCTTTCGGGAACATGTACTTAATCTTCAAGCATGATTCAATATACCATTCTGGAACATTATTTTCTCGCATCATTGCTTGATACTCATCTGTAATTCCCTTTCCTTTACGTACTCCCTCCATAATTTTGAAGGCTGCACCATTTTCAACACCTTTATGAATTAAGTACACCATAATGTCGTCACGACATCCAATTACTTCAGAAAGTGGGATGCCATGTAGTCGAATTAATTCTTCCGCATTTCCAAGATATACGTCTGTACCATGAGATAGTCCTGAGATTTGTAGTAACTCTGTAAAGGTAGTTGGTTTTGTTTGTTCTAACATTCCACGTACAAATTTTGTACCAAACTCAGGAATTCCAAGTGTACCCGTATTCGAAT
This sequence comes from uncultured Granulicatella sp., assembly GCA_937891475.1. The sequence goes on from CALATC010000073.1 coordinate 973, forward strand.
CAATTTGTTCTGGAGTCACTCCTAATACTTCTGTTCCACCAAATATTTTCATCACTTCTGGATCATCTGGTGGAATATCCTTCGGTTCAATTCCTGATAAATCTTGTAACATTCTAATCACGGTAGGATCATCGTGTCCAAGTATATCGAGTTTTAATACATTATCATGGATGGAATGGAAATCAAAGTGAGTCGTTTTCCACTCCGCATTTTGGTCATCTGCTGGGAATTGGATTGGAGTAAAGTCATACACATCCATATAATCTGGAATTACAATAATCCCCCCTGGGTGTTGTCCGGTACTTCTCTTAACACCTGTACACCCTTTTGCTAAACGATCAATTTCTGCTTGTCTAAATTCTAATCCTAAATCTCGTTCGTATCCTTTTACATAACCAAAGGCTGTTTTATCCGCAACAGTACCAATCGTTCCTGCACGATACACATAATCTTCCCCGAATAATACTTTCGTATAGTTATGCGCTTGTGGTTGATATTCCCCTGAGAAGTTTAAATCGATATCGGGTACTTTATCCCCATAGAATCCTAAGAACGTTTCAAATGGAATATCATGTCCATCTTTTGCAAGACGTGTTCCACATTTTGGACAATCTTTTTCTGGCAAGTCAAATCCTGAACCAACAGAACCGTCATCGAAAAATTCTGAATAACAACAGTTTGGACAACGATAGTGTGGTGCTAATGGATTTACTTCGGTAATCCCCGTTAAAGTCGCTACTAAAGAAGAGCCTACAGATCCACGAGAACCTACTAAATACCCATCTTCATTACTTTTATGCACTAATTTTTGAGAAATTAAGTAAATAACGGAGAATCCATTTCCGATAATACTCTTTAACTCTTTATCAATACGTTTTTCAACGATTTCTGGCAATTCTTCTCCATACCATTCATGAGCTTTATCATAACTTAATTTCGTAATTTCATCTTCTGCCCCTTCAATTTTAGGCGTATATAAGTCATCTTTAATTGGGATAATGACTTCTAGTTGATCATTCACCCAATGAGTGTTTGTTACAACAACTTCGAAAGCTTTCTCTTCTCCTAAAAAGGCAAATTCATCTAGCATTTCATTGGTCGTTCTAAAATGTACATCTGGATAATTTAGTTTTTGTCCATTATTCACTGACGTTAATAAAATTTCTCGATAAATTTTATCTTCAGGATTTAAATAGTGAACATTCCCTGTTGCCACAACTGGAATATCTAATTCTTCTCCTAATTTCACGAGATTTTTAATAATTTCTTCTAGATGATGTTCATTTCGAATGAGTTCTTTATCGATTAATGGGTGATAAACCGCTTTTGGCATAATTTCAATATAATCATAAAATTTAGCCTTTTCTTTTGCTTCTTCATAGCCTTTTTGCATCATTGCTTCAAAGACTTCGCCTTCGCTACAACCACTCCCAATTAAAAATGAACCTCTCTTCTCGATTAACATACTGCGCAAAATACGAGGAACTCTGTAAAAATATTGTACATTTGAAGCTGAGACTACTTTAAAGAGTTCTTTCAATCCTGCTTGATGCTTAGCAAAAATCGTTGCGTGGAATGGACGACCATTTTTAAATACTTCTTCTGGGTGTAAGTTCGTATTCAATTGGTCATGATAAATTAATCCATGATCATTGGCTGCTTCTTTTAAGAAAATATGACATAAATGTCCAGTTGTTTCTGAGTCAAATACCGCACGGTGATGTTGTTCTAATGCAACATTATATCGTTTTGCTAATGTATTTAATCGGTGAGATTTTAACTGTGGATGTAATAATCTAGATAATTCTAATGTATCAATGACCGGTTGAGTCGTTTTCTCCAAACCTTCTTTTTCATATCCAGTATTTAAAAATCCCATATCAAAACTGGCATTATGTGCAACTAAAATCGTGTCTTTTGTAAATGCTGCAAATTCTTTTAATACTTGAGCTTGTGATTTAGAACCACGAACCATATCATCTGTAATGCCTGTTAATTGAATTGTTGTCGCAGATAAAGGATGTCCAGGGTCAATAAATTCTTCAAACTTATCAATGACATTTCCTTTATGCATTTTAACGGCAGCTAATTCAATAATAGAATCATAAATAGCTGATAAACCTGTTGTTTCAACATCAAACACTACATAAGTCGCATCTTCTAATAAAATATGTTGTGGATTATAGGCAACATTCACTTGGTCATCGACAATATTTCCTTCTAATCCGTATAAGATTTTAATATTATTTCCTTTTCCTGCTCCATGAGCTTCTGGATACGATTGTAAGTTTGCATGATCTGTAATGGCTACTGCAGGATGTCCCCATTTTGCTGCTTGTTTGACTAAATCACTAGCAGAATTTGTTGCATCCATGACCGACATATTTGTGTGTAAATGTAATTCAATACGTTTTTGGTCCTCTGGAGCACGATCAATTCGACCGATATGCTCGACTTTATTCATATCTCGAATAATCATGTTTAATTCTTGAGAAAATTTGTTAGTCTCAATATTTCCATAAGCTTTTACCCATGTTCCTTTTTTTAAGGCAGCTAAACGTTCTTCATCCTCAGCTGTGGAGGGAAATAAAGTTGCTCCAATCGATGAAGTGTAGTCCGTCATTTTAATATTGGCAAAGGACTTCCCGCTTGCTTTTCTTGTACGAATTTCAATATCAAAAATTTGTGCTTCGACTAATACATTTCGCTCTTCTTCATAAATATCTGCAATTTCTCTTGTTTCTAAATTATTACGAATCGCTTTCCCATATAAAATAGATGAATCTGTATTAACTGCTGCAGGTTTCGAAGATGCTGTTTCTTGAACTTCTTTTTGCTGAACAGCTTTTTCTTGATACTCTTGTTCAATCGTTTCATGTTTGATTCGTAACTCTTCTTCTAATTGACTACCTAATTCGTCATTTA
>CALATC010000074.1 GCA_937891475.1 uncultured Granulicatella sp.
CACATGGATTAAGCTTTTCTGTTCAAAAAGGAATTCCACTTCCACCATCGCTTAGAAATATTTATAAAGAATTACAAGAAGATTTAGGTGGAGAACTGCCAACAGAAGGGGATTTATCACATTGGGCAAAACAAGGAGTATTATTGTTAAATACTGTTTTAACAGTAGAAGAAGGAAATGCGAATAGTCATAAAGGAATGGGATGGGAAAGATTAACCAATCGTCTCATTGAGTCTTTAAATGAATTGAATCATCCAGTGATTTTCATCCTTTGGGGTAAACCAGCTCAGGATAAGGAAAAACTGATTACGAATCCAAGTCATGTCATTTTAAAATCCCCTCATCCAAGTCCTTTATCGGCTTATCGAGGGTTCTTTGGAAGTAAACCATTTAGTAGAATAAATGACATCTTAATCCAACAAGGACAAATACCAATTCGTTGGACGGAATAAAAGGAGAATGATATGAAACATCGTTTTTTTAAACTCTTTCTTTTATGGATGACGGCTCTAACATTTGTTGCTTGTTCATCGAATACTCAAAAAGAGAAGCAAGAAGGAACCAATACGACAACTGCTCAGGTTGAGCAATCACAAAATTTGCCTGATTCTCTGTTACCATTTAAACGAGAAAAACAATTGGTATTAGGAGAATTGGATTCTTATAAACGCTCAACTCAGGCACATATTCAATTACGATATGATGATAAGCCAACAGAACAAAGAGAAAGCAAAATTAATGTTGATCCAGTTGGTTGGCATAACTTTAAATTCCCAGTAGATTATTCAGGAAAAGAAGCATGGTTTATGAATCGTGGACATTTAGTCGGATATCAATTTAGTGGATTAAATGATGAGTTGAGAAATTTAACTCCGATGACTGCTTATTTAAACACGGGAAGTATGACAGGAACGGATGAGAAAAATCCTGTTGCCATGTTATTTTATGAAGAAAAATTAGCGGCATGGTTAAAACAAAATAAAAATGCGTGGCTCGATTATCGAGTAACACCACTTTATACAGATTCAGAATTAATTCCACGTCAAGTAGAATTACAATATGCTGGAATCTCTGCAAATGGAAGATTGATTCCGATTCAATTTAATACTTCTCTTGAAGAAGTGAATGAAGATGGAACTACACGAGTTATTTTGAATAATGATGCACCAAATGGAAAATTGGATTATCAAACTGGCTTGGCAGAAGCGAGTATTCAAAGTGAGAAACAAGAAAAAACTAAGCCTGAATCTAAGAACAAAAATGATCGTACCGTGTACGTTGCAAATGAAGGAAAAGCAACAGTTTATTGGTATGACAAAAAACGAATGCCAGCAAAAACGAATCAAGCAAAAGTAGTCGAAATGAGCGAATCCCAAGCAAAAGCACAAGGGAAGACTCATGCAGAAAAAGAATAATAGAAGTATGACTTCTCTGATGTAGCAAAGGTATTATGCTACTTCGGAGGGTCTTTTTTCTTGTGTTAAAATATTATTTTTTGAGCATAAAGTCTTTACATTAGATTTTATTTCCTTTAAAATTGATACAA
>CALATC010000075.1 GCA_937891475.1 uncultured Granulicatella sp.
GCGGACTATACCGCCGGTAAGGAATTACACCTTGCCCCGAAAATGTTATTTTATATACAAAGAGTACCACACTTTTTTTTGAATGACAATTATTCTGCTTGAGTTCTCAAAAAAGGCTAATTTTTATTATTAACAGTTCCTAAAAGCTTTAAGACATTTCATTATTTCAATACTTTTCTCAAATATTGACCTGTAAAGCTTCCTTCAACTTGAGCTACTTCTTCAGGTGTTCCAGTAGCGACAACTAGTCCTCCGCCACTTCCACCTTCTGGTCCCATATCAATAATATAATCAGCTGTTTTGATCACATCTAAATTATGTTCGATCACTAAAACGGTATTTCCTGATTCTACTAAACGATTCAACACTTCTAATAAACGAGCAATATCATCCGTATGAAGCCCTGTTGTTGGCTCATCTAATACATAAAAGGTATTTCCTGTAGACACTCGTTGCAGTTCGCTCGCTAATTTCATCCGTTGTGCTTCTCCACCCGATAAAGTTGTAGCGGATTGTCCTAAAGTCACATAGCCTAAACCAACATCTTTAATGGTTTGAAGTTTTCGCTTGATTTTTGGCACAGCTTGGAAAAATTCTACCGCATCATCTACCGTCATTTCTAACACTTCAGCAATACTTTTTCCTTTATATTTAACTTCCAATGTTTCTGAATTATAACGACTACCATGGCAAATTTCGCACGGAACGTATACATCTGGTAGGAAATGCATTTCAATTTTTAAAATACCGTCTCCCTTACATGCTTCGCATCGTCCACCTTTAACATTAAAACTAAAACGTCCTTTTTTATAACCACGTAATTTTGCTTCATTTGTAGTTGCAAATAAGTCACGAATATCATCAAATACACTTGTGTACGTCGCTGGATTACTTCTTGGAGTACGACCAATTGGACTTTGATCGATATCAATAATTTTATCCAATCCATCATATCCTTCAATCGATTTAAAAGCACCTGGTTTTTCTTTTGATTTTGAAATTTCTCTTGCTAGAGCTTTTTTCAATACTCCATTGACAAGCGAACTCTTTCCAGAACCTGAAACTCCTGTAACGGCTACTAATCTTCCTAAAGGAATATCCACATTCACAGATTTTAAGTTGTTTTCACTAGCTCCTTTTAAGTGAATCCACCCTTTATCTTCTATTCTACGTTCCGTTGGAACTGCAATTGATTTTTTCCCTGATAAATATTGACCCGTCAATGAGTTTGGATTTTTTTCCACTTCTTCTGGAGTTCCAGCAGCAATAATTTGTCCACCAAATTCTCCTGCACCTGGTCCGATATCAATTAAGTAATCTGCTGCTCTCATAGTATCTTCATCATGCTCTACTACAATTAATGTATTTCCTAAATCACGCATATTTTGTAATGATTGAATTAGTCGATCATTATCTCTTTGATGCAATCCAATCGATGGCTCATCTAAAATATATAATACTCCAGATAAATTCGATCCGATTTGAGTCGCCAAACGAATCCGTTGCGCTTCTCCCCCTGATAAAGTTCCTGCTGCACGACTTAAGTTCAAATATTGCAATCCAACATTTTTCAAGAATGTTAAACGAGATTGCACTTCTTTTAAAATAGGAGCGGCAATTTGTTCATCTTGTGGAGATAACGTTAAGTCTTTGAAAAACTCAAGTTCTTCATCAACGGAAAGTTCCAATACTTCACTAATATGTTTATGATTCACTTTTACAGCTAATGCTTGTTCATTTAAACGATGTCCATGACAAGCTTTACACGATAATTCCGTCATATATTGACGCATTTGTTCTCTAGTATAATCGCTATTTGTCTCATGATAACGACGTTTTACATTGACAATGACCCCTTCAAAAGGCACATCCACATCACGAACGCCCCCAAATTCATTTTCATAATGGAAATGGAAAGTGGCATCTCCAGAACCATATAACACTAAATTTTTCTGAGACTGTGTTAATTTTTCAAAAGGTAAATCCATTGGAACTTTAAACTGCTCACAAAATTGGCGTAACATTTCTGGATAATAGTTCGAACTAATCGGATTCCAAGGCGCTAATGCCCCTTCATTTAAAGTTTTCGCTTTATCTGGAATAACTAAATCGATATCCACTTCTAATTTCATTCCTAATCCATCACATTCCGGACAAGCTCCAAAAGGTGCATTGAATGAAAATAGACGTGGCTCTAATTCTCCAATCGTAAATCCACAATGAGGACAAGCATAATGTTCACTAAATAGGATTTCTTCTTGCCCAATGACATCGACAATAGCATATCCTTCTGCTAAACGAAGCGCTGCTTCTAATGAATCGAATAATCTTGAACGGCTCTTATCCGACACAATAATACGGTCAACAACAATTTCAATCGAATGTTTTTTATTTTTTTCTAATGAAATTTCATCCGTTGTCTCCATCATTTCGCCATCTACTCGAATACGAATATAGCCGTCTTTTTGAATCGATTCGAAAACTTTTTTATGTTCTCCTTTTTTCCCTTTTACAATCGGTGCTAAAATTTGAATTTTTGTTCTTTCTGGCAATTCCATTACACGATTCACCATTTGTTCAATCGACTGACTTTCAATTAGAGTGCCGTCATTTGGACAATACGGTTTTCCTACACGTGCATATAGTAATCTCAAGTAATCATTAATTTCCGTTACTGTTCCCACAGTTGAACGAGGATTACGAGAAGTTGTTTTTTGGTCAATCGCAATTGCTGGACTTAATCCATCAATACTATCAACATCTGGTTTATCCATTTGCCCTAAAAATTGTCGTGCATAAGCTGATAAACTCTCTACATATCTTCTTTGCCCTTCTGCATATAATGTATCAAAAGCTAGTGAACTCTTCCCTGAACCGGATAATCCTGTAATTACTACTAATTGATCTCTTGGAATCGTTACATCAATATTTTTTAAATTATGGGAGCGTGCTCCTCGAACGATAATCTGATCTTTCGCCATTCCATCTTCCTCTATTTCTATCTATAATCAAAAACTCTGCCCTTAGGCGTTCACCTTAGTATAGCATAGTTTCTTTTACATTACGAACAAACGTTCTTGTTCGATTATACAAGATAGTACAATCGATTTTTTGTAGTTCCTGTTTTCTTTAGTAATCCTATTTCTACATATTTTTTCAAATATCTTCTCACACTAGCTCCACTCATTCCTAATAATTCCTGAGCTTGATAAGCACTAACAGATTGATGCGCTTTTAAATAAGTTTCTAATACTCGATAATATTCTTTTTCCTTTACAGTTAAATAAATAACAAAATCTTCCACTACAGAAGCAGTTTCTCCATAAGACTCTAATGTTTGAAGAATAGCTTGCAACATAAATTCAATAAAATAAGTGGCATCATTTTCTCGATTACTCTTACTTAAAGCATCATAGTAACCTTGTTGATGATTATAAATAACAGATTCTATCGGTAGCCATTCAAATAAGGAATTCCACTTACTTAAAATTAAACTTTGCCATAAACGACCCATTCTTCCATTTCCATCCTCAAACGGATGAATGATTTCTAATTCAAAATGAATAATACATGACTTAACAATCGGAGAAATCGTACTATTCTTTCCCCAATCAAACAAGTCTTGAACCAATGACCCAACAAACTGTGCTCTAGCACCTATATGCACGACTCTACCATTCGAATCATAAATTCCTACATCGCCAAGTCGAAATTTACCTGGCAGTTTAACTAACCCTTGCATGAGTAAGTGATGCGCTAATAAAAAATCATTGATTTCATATGGATCCATTTTAAATACCTGTTCGTAAGCTTCATAAGCATTTTGAACTTCATGAATATCTTTTTGAGGGCCTAATACTCTCTTCCCTTCAATAATATCGGTGACTTGTTCTAACGTTAAAGAATTATTTTCAATTGCTAATGAAGATTGAATAGAACGAATTCGATTTTCCTTTCGCAAATGCAATTCTCTTTTTTCAAATGATAATTGCGTTGATTTTTCAGATATTTCTTGTACCAAATTTAGTATTTTCTCTGTAATACGGTAATGGGGTATCATCAATATGCGCTCCCTTCTTTCTATTTGTATCAGTATATCATAAATGAGCAAATTTTGAGCAGAATGTGAGCAGATTATGAGCAGATTCCTACTCAACAAAAAAAGTCTGAACCTTCATAGTCCCTCCCTATCAAAATTCAGACATTTTTTGTAAATTCTTAGATAATTTCCATCTCCACTGGACAGTGGTCACTTCCGGTTACATCCGCACGAATTTTCACTTCTTGAATGCGAGAAGTTAACACTTTTGATACAACAAAATAGTCAATTCTCCATCCAATATTTCTTGCACGAGCGCCACCCATATAGCTCCACCAAGTATAAGCTCCTACTGTATCCGGGTAACGAAAACGGAACGCATCTACTAAGCCGTTCTCTACAATTTGATCAAATTTTTCACGCTCTTCTTTTGTAAATCCTGCATTTTTTGTATTTGTTTTTGGATTTGCCAAATCGATTTCCTTATGAGCTACATTTAAGTCTCCACAAAAAATAACCGGTTTTGTTTCTTCTAACTTTTTGATAAACGCTAAGAAATCATCTTCCCACACTTGGCGATAACTTAAACGTGTTAAATCACGTTTTGCATTTGGTGTATAAACTGTCACTAAATAATAATCTGCATACTCTGCTGTAATGACACGTCCTTCTTGATCATGTTCTTCAATCCCTAATCCATATTGAACAGAAATCGGTTCTTCCTTTGTAAAAATAGCTGTTCCAGAATATCCTTTTTTCACTGCTGAATTCCAATAGGCATGATAGCCTGCAAATTCCATTCCTAAATCTACTTGCTCAGACTGTGCTTTTGTCTCTTGTAAACATAAAATATCTGGTTGAGCTTCTAATATATATTCTTGTAAAGCTCCTTTATTTAAAACCGAACGAATTCCATTCACATTCCATGTTGTTAATTTCATACTTCTTCCTCCACGTTCATTTTGTTCTATCATAACAATTTTATAAAATGATGACTAGCAAAAAGATACCGACCTCCAACGGTTAGATTTTTAGTCTAACTTTTGGGGTCGGTATTTCAGAAATACTTTTTCTCTAAACATCCACATCATTCGGCAAGCAAATATAAAAGCTAATCACTTCTCCAACGGATTCAGCTAACATTCTTCCGCCATGACTTCGAACAATATTATCCGCAATGGCTAACCCTAATCCTGTTCCACCAGTTTCTTTCGAACGAGATCCTTCTGCACGATAGAAACGGCTAAATAAATGTTCCAACACTTCTTTAGAAATAGGTTCTCCAATATTACGAACAGCAATGGTGATAATGTCTTTTTGTTCCAACACTTCTATCGTAATTTTCGTATTTTCACGACCATATTTAATCGCATTTGACAGTAAGTTATGAATGACACGCACCATTTTTTCAGCATCCATCTCCAAGACCATTTTTCTTTTTGGTGGAATGACTTCAATTGTCATTTGACGTTTTTGTGCTTCTAATTCAAAATCGGCTGCTACTTGTTCTAAGAAATTTGCTACCGGAATATCATTCAATCGCAATGGTGCTCCATTTGGACTTGTTGTTGTATATTCAAACAAATCATCTACTAATGCCTTCATTTGTTGCGCTTTATGATACGCAATTTCTGCATAACGTTTTGTTTCTTCTGGTGTTTTAGGCTTTCCATTAATGACTAATCCTAAATACCCAATAATAGACGTTAAAGGGGTACGAATATCATGAGAAACATTTGTAATCAATTCATCTTTTGATTTTTCAATCATCCGTTCATCTTCCATGGCGCTTACAGTTGAATCTACTAAACGGTTAATACTCGTCACGACTTTTCCCATATCTCCTGCTAATTGGAAAGGAATTCTTCGATCATAATCTCCTTGAGCAATTAAATGTAATTCCTCTAAAACATGAGACAATTGCATTTGATGATAACGACGAATTAAACGCCAATAAGTAAATCCAATCGCAAAAATAATTGAACTAATAGAAAAAATATTTTTATATAATTGAATTTCACTTGGTTCAACATTCCAAGCTTGGCGAATCGAACGAGTTCCATCTACAAAGTATCCAGGCGCATCTAAAAATTGATTCAACAATACTAAAGCTCCTAAATATAAGACAAAGACGATACAGAGTGTAATCACGCCTTCTAAAAATAATTCACTAATTTCCCGGGCTGTTAATTTTAAAAGGGCAGCAGGCTTTTCCTCTCTATCTGCCTTTTTTTGAAAAAATTTGCTATTTACTTTCAATTTTATAGCCAACTCCCCATACGGTTTCAATAACCTTATCTCCACCTGTTGCTTCAGCAATCTTGTCACGTAAATGACTTACGTGAACCATTACCGTTTTAGTAGAGACAATACTTTCTTGTTGCCATACCGTTTCAAAAATTTCATCTGCACTAAATACTTTATTAGGGTGACTTGCTAGTAAGAATAAAATTCCAAACTCTAACACCGTTAATTGAATTTCTAAACCATCTAATGTTGTTACTTGATGAGAACCTTTATTAATTAATAATGGACCAATCGTAATTTCTTCAGCACTTTCACTTTCTTTTGTTAAAGCTGAAGTTCGACGTAATAATGATTTTACACGTGCAATGACTTCTAATGGGTTAAAAGGTTTTGTTACATAATCATCTGCCCCATTTGTTAATCCTTGAATTTTATCAATATCTGTTGATTTGGCACTTAATAATAAAATTGGTAAAGCATCATTCGTTTTGCGAATTTCATGCACAACAGAAATCCCATCTAACCGTGGCATCATAATATCTAAAATCACCATATCAATATCTGGATAAGCTTGAATTTTTTCTAATGCTTGTTTTCCATCATATGCTTTTACAATTTCAAACTTTTCATTTCTTAAATAAATGGATAATAATTCAACAATCTCGCGATCGTCATCTACGACTAAAATTTTCATAAAAATCCCTCTTTTCATATTCTTTTCAACTTTATCCTACTCAATCTCTAACAAAAACTCCACCATTTCATTAAAATCTTGAAAATTCTTTAATAATTTGACAAAAAAATCGCTTCTATATGCATGAATACACGTTTTTTTGCTATAATGTAAGTGTATTCCTAATTTATTGGAAAGGATTTTTTATGACACAAACACCTATTACAAATCAACAAGTTCAATTACTAGAAACGATTGTCTCTTCATCAAAACAAATACAAGATTATTTTGTTCCATTTGCAGTAGATGAATCTATTTTACATCATCTGGTGCAATTCCCATCGGAAACTTTTCTACATTTTTGGGAAATGGAAGATACAGTGATTTTAGGAATGACAGATACGAAAACACCCTATTTAGAAGAAGGGGTTACCTTATTAAAACAACGCTCTTACACACCAGTGGTACGACATGCTGGAGGCTTAGCCGTTGTGAGTAACTCAGGTGTTTTAAATATTAGTTTATTATTTTCTAGACAAAATGCAACGATTACTCAAGTCTATGAATGGATGCAAGAACTCATCACACGTGCCTTTCCAGAAGCTATTGGAGAAAAAGAAATCCAAGCCTTTGAAGTGAGCGATTCCTATTGCCCAGGAGACTATGATTTAAGTATCCAAGGGAAGAAATTCGCTGGAATTGCGCAAAGACGTTTCAAAAATTCCATTTGTGTCTCTATTTATCTTAGCATTAATGGAAATCAAGAAGAACGTGGAAACTTAATCCATGATTTTTATGAAGAAAGTATTAAGGGAGAAGAAACTCGTTGGCATTATCCAACTATCAATGCAGATAGTATGGCAAATGTATCGCAATTATTAGACTTAACTTTAACCGTTCAAGAAGTCAAAGAACGCATTTTAACAGCTCTATTAGATGGGCAATGTGAATTATTAGAGTCAGAAATTAATTTTGCAACCCAAGCAAGTTACCAAAAAGCCATGGATCGTTTAAACCTTCGAAAAGTTTAACGGTAAATCCAGACAATATAAGGAGGAAAAGATTGATGTATATTGAAGAACTATCCCGTGAAAAAGTATTA
>CALATC010000076.1 GCA_937891475.1 uncultured Granulicatella sp.
GTTAAGAATCATTCATTTCTTATTTGTACAGTAACACAAAAAACAAAGAACTTTTTTTGAATAGCAACGGCGCCAGCAGCTTCGCAAAAGCGAATCTCATGGCTAAAATTTGAGCCTAAGGTCTCAAATTTTCCGGCAACTAAAACCGCTACTGCGGTTTTGGTTGCTTTTGCTATTAAGAAAAGTTCTTTGTTTTTTGTTTATTTATCATTCATTTGTGTGAGGTAGGGGACGTAGAAAAACTTTTCTATTTCTTTCTACTTCTGTTTGCAAAGGTTGTCCAGTCTATTTGGCGGGCGTTGCACCAGTGGGCGGTGGTGTTTGGTAGGATGATGTCTGTTTGGTGTAATGCTTCTGTGTTTGAAACGCCTAATAAGGTGTAAATATTTCTTAATTGATTCTTCCAATCATTAACGGTTTGAATGGCTGTTGGTAAGGAATCTTGTGGGCGAATTAAGTGTAAAAATTCTCCAGACATTCCTACAGCGCTTGCTCCTAGAGCAAGACATTTTACGATATCTAATGGTGAATGAATGCCCCCGGAAGCAATGAGTTCACAAGATAAATCATAACCTTCTACTAAGGACTGAACCGTTGTTTGTCCCCAGTCTTCTAATTCATCAAATAAATGATCTTCTCTTCGAGCATTTTCTATGGCTGCAAAATTTGTGCCTCCACGTCCACTTATATCAATCGTTTGAACTCCGATATTGATTAGTTCTTGCATTGCTTCTCTACTAAATCCAAATCCGACCTCTTTTACAATAACAGGAACGTCTACATTAGTTACGATTTCCTCAATATTTTTTAACCAATGATGGAAAGAGCGATCGCCTTCTGGCATCACTAATTCTTGTAACGTGTTCACATGAATTTGAATCCCATTTGCTTCAATAAGGTCAATTGCTTTTTTAGCAGATTCAACGGTATAATGTGCTCCTAAATTCGCTAATACAATTCCGTTAGGATTCTCTTTTCGAATAATGGTAAAGCTTTCTGCAGTAGAAGGGTCTTTCATGGCAATACTCATCGATCCAGTTGCCATCGCAATTCCTGTTTCATGCGCCAATTGTGCTAGGCGTTGATTAATGAGAGTTGTTCGAGGACTTCCACCAGTAATCGCATTAATGAAAAATGGAGTTTCTAAAGTGAATCCAGCCATTTTTGTTTGAAGAGAAACTTCATCTACAGCCATTTCAGATAGAGGATGATGGACAAAACGAGTTTGCCGTAATTCTAAATTCGACTGTGATTGATATTGTTGAGTCGCATGCCCCACATGCTCATCTTTTCTTTTCATTTGTTGTGTATAGGCTTGTGTCATGAGAGATCCTTTCTAATAACGCCTTTTGAAGGGGCTATTTCTAAGTTTAGTGGAAGAATACCAGCTTTTTCCCATTGGGTTGTGATGGTGTCTTCTTGTTGTGGTTTTGTAATAAAGCAAATC
>CALATC010000077.1 GCA_937891475.1 uncultured Granulicatella sp.
TTGTAACAAATAATGCTACAAAAACGCCACAACAAGTCGCTGATAATTTAAGAGAGAATTATGGAGTAGAAGTGACTAAAAATGAAGTATATACAAGTGGAGTCGCAGCTATGGACTTTTTAGAAAGTCAAAACTTTGGTAAAAAATTAATGATTGTCGGAGAAGAAGCACTGAAAACTCAAGCGGTGGAAAGAGGCTATGAACTTGTAGGGGAAAATCCAGATGTCGTATTACAATCGCTAAATCGTGATACAACTTATGCTGAATTAGAAGCTGCCACTTTAGCGATTCGTTCGGGTGCAAAATTTGTTGTAACGAATATCGACTCTAATCTTCCAAGTGAAAAAGGATTTATTCCAGGATCAGGCTCTATTACAGCATTTTTAAAAATGTCAACACAACAAGAGCCAATTGTAATGGGGAAACCAAGTAGTATTATTATGGAATCAGCTTTAAACTATTTGAATCAACAATATCCAGAGCAACATTTTACAAAAGAAGATATTGCAATGGTTGGAGATAATTATAATACAGACATTCAAGCTGGAATTCAGTATGGAATGGATACATTAATGGTTTTAACAGGATTCTCTACACGAGAAGATTTAGAAGGAGTTGCACAACCTACGCATCTAGTGAATAATCTAAGTGAGTGGAAGGTATAAAAATGTCTACAACCATAAAAAGATGGAGTTTTTCGATTGTCTTAGCATTGTTCTTATTGAGTACAGCAATTACCTTTGTCATATTTTTTGAACCACTATTTCGAGGTGTCATTTTATTATTTGGCTTAGAACAGCATAGTGGAATTTCTACTGCAAAATTAATGGAGAATTATCATGTATTAATATCGTATTTAACAAGACCTTGGATTAAGGAATTAGTGATGCCAGATTTTCCGAGTTCTCCTCAAGGATTATTTCATTTTGAAGAAGTGAAACGATTATTCATGATTAATTTCATCATTGCAGTGATTTCTACGATTGTTTCATTTGTTGGAATAAGAGGATTCAAAAAAGAAAGAAAATTATTTCTATTACTCACTCCATTAAAAGGAATATTATATGCAACACTAGTATTTGTCGTATGTTTAGTGAGCTTTTTTGATGTTATTTTTGTAAAATTCCATGAATTATTTTTCCATAATTCAGCATGGATTTTTGATCCAAAATTAGATCCAATTATCGAAGTATTGCCAGAAGAATTTTTTATGATATGCTTTTTAATCGTATTTTTATGGCTTGTCTTTGGAATTATCGGGATTCGGAGATGGATTCGAAAGCAAGAACACATTTAAATAAAACTATAAAATTTTGAGATTATCTATCGTTTAGAGGTGACTTTAAGCGATAGGTATTTTTTTACACTTCTTTTACACTTTTCTCATACTCAAAAAAATTAAAACATGGTATGATAACGAGGTAGAGAATAGAAAATCAAGGAGAAAGTATGAAAATATCAGTAGTGATTCCTTTTTATAACGAGGAAAGAATGATTGAAAAAATGTACAGTGAATTAGTTCATGTATTAAATCAACAAACAAAAGAAGAATTTGAAATAATTTTAATTGATGATGGTAGTAAAGATAAAACTTTTGAAAAAATATTAGAAATTGCCAAAAATGATGAGAGAGTTCGCTATTTGAGTTTTAGCCGTAATTTTGGGAAAGAAGCTGGGACGATTGCTGGATTACAATACGCAACGGGCGAAGCCGTTATTTTAATGGATGGGGATTTACAGCATCCACCTGCACTTGTTCCTCAAATGATCGAAGCGTATCGAGAAGGCTATGATGTCGTCAGTGGTCGTAGAACAAGAACAGGTGAAAGCCAATTTCGTACTTTTCTAGCGAATCGTTTTTATAAATTAGCCAATCGACTAATGGATACACCTTTAACGGATGGAATTTCTGAGTTTCGCTTATTTAGTCGAAAAGCAGTACGAGCGATTTTATCATTGAATGAATATAATCGTTTTTCAAAAGGGCTTTTCTCATGGATTGGGTTCAAGGAAAAAGTAATTGAATATGAAAATCATGTTCGAGAAATAGGAGAAACAAAATACTCCTTAAAATTTTCATGGAATTATGCCATTCAAGGGATTTTATCATTTAATGATAAACCATTACGTGCGTGTATTAATTTGGGATTAGGTTGTTTATTAATATCTGTGCTATATATCGTGTGGATGTTTATTAAATATATGATTGATCCAAGTTCCTTAGTGAGTGGCTATTTTACAACGATTTTTGCAGTTGTCTTACTAGGGGGAATTCAGTTAATCTCTATTGGAGTTTTAGGAGAGTATATCGGGAAAATTTATTATGAAGTGAAAAAACGTCCTCATTATTTAGTGGATAAAACGAATTTTGAGGAGGAGAAAGATGAGTAAAAAGAAAGTAGTTTACTTAACGAGTTTCTTCCTACCAATTGGCATTATGCTTGTTTCGTGGATCATTAATGGATTTTTCCCATTTGGTGCTAAATCATTGATGGCAGTAGACTTTAATGCGCAATATATTGGTTTATATGCTTATTTGAAACATTTCTTCTTAAATGGAGATTGGAATAGCTTTTTCTATTCATTTTCAAAATCCATTGGCGGAGGAATGCTTGGTATTTGGGGATTTAATTTAATTAGTCCATTTAATCTATTGTATTTCTTCTTTTCAGAACAAAATTTTCAATGGGCAGTTATGTTAACCATTGGTCTTCGCTATGGAGTGATGGGACTTGCTTGGACACATTTTTTTGTGAAGCGATATAATGGGTTAGAAAAAAATCCAGCATTTCTTCCTATATTTGGAAATTTATATGCTCTGAATGGTTTTAATGTTAGTTATCAAATGAATCCTATTTTTTATGATGGGATGATTATGTTGCCACTTGTATTAATGGGTGTAGAAGAAGTATTGGATAGAACAGGTGCCAAACGATATGTTCTGTTGTTAGCTTTAGCTTTATTACTCCATTTTTACATGGGATATATGATTTGTATTTTTGTAGTCATCTATGCCTTGTTTTATTTATTCAAATCAAAAGATAGAACGTTTAAGCAAGGATTTCTTCAATTGCTTCAACTGGGGTTATATTCGTTTTTAGCAGTTGGATTAGTGGCCTTTATTATTGTTCCAATTTTGATGAGCTTAGTTTCTACAAAGGGTGGACTGGAAAGTAAGTTATTATTTGAATGGAAATTACAGATTGATCCTCTAGATATTTTTTCTAAATTATTTTTAGGAGCATTCGATAATTCTTCTTGGCCAGCAGGTCCAAATTTACCGAATATTTATGTGGGTACGCTAGGAATGATAGGAACAGTTTATTATTTCTTAAGTTCTAAGATTCAAAAAAGAGAGAAAATAGCTTCTTTAGGAGTCTTAATCATTTTTATCCTATCTTGCATTCATGAATTTACGAGTAAATTATGGCATATGGGACAAAATCCAGCAGGATTTTTCTATCGCTTTTCTTGGATTATGGCATTTTTCTTCGTTTATCTAGCTTATTTATCCTTAAGAGAAGTCGAACAATTAAATTGGAAAAAATCTTTAGTCGTTGCTGGAGTCATGATTTTGATTTTCATTTTAGTGATGACTAGACAATACTCTTTCTTAATTGTTCCACAAAAAATTGCGACATTGGCTTTAATTTTTGTGATGTTATCGATTTTAGTATGGCCTCAAATAAATAAAAGATGGGCATTTTTGGCAGCAGTGACTGCAATTGAATTAATGATGAATGCAACGATTGTTCAATCGAGAGTGGGTTATACGGATGCGTATAAATATCAAGATGCGGTAAAACAATTACAAACAGCAGTAGCTCCAATTCGCCCAAATGATAAGGAATTATATCGTATTCATGGAAGTTTCCATTTAAGTAAAAATGATCCATTTATGGCGGATTATCCAGGAATGTCTGTATTTAGTTCTAACTTGGAAAATTCAACAAGAGATTTATTTGAACAATTAGGCAATACTGGTATTAATGCAACGACTTACTATTATGGAACACCATTAAGTGATGCATTATTTAGTTTGAAATATTGGATGACACCAAAGCCAGTCTATACGAAGGATTATCCGGATACAACTAAGATGTATGTATTTGGAAAATATGCAACTCGTTTAGATATTACAGAAAATACTCCTGTAGTTTATGAAGAAGAGAGAACAGAAGTATTTCAAATTCCACAAACTCTTCCAATAGCATTTGGCGTAAATGAAAAATTAGCTTCATTAGAATTAAGGATGAATCAACCGATTCAAAACTATAATAAAATTACAGCAGCTCAATTAGGAGAAGATGTTAAATATTTGGAGATGTTAGCAGCAAATGAAATTACAACTGATAATTTTTTAGCAATTGAAAGAGCAGAGACGTATCAAAGAATTGATTCTTCAAAACCAGCTAGCATAACATACCGTTATACTCCTCAAACAGATGAAGAGTATTGGGTCACTTTACCAACACGCTTCTCAAGAAATGATAAAAATAATATTAAGATGTATCTCAATGGAGAGGAATATCACTTCTTAAATAATTACCAAGCGACTCAATTAGTGAATATTGCTTCGCAGTACCAAGGAAAGTCTATTGAATTTAAGATTGAAGTGAATACAGATGAAGAATATACTTTTACTGGCGTTAGATTAGCAAAAACTTATCGTTCAGTTGCAAATCAATTTATTCAAGAACGCCAAAATCAAGCGATCCAATTAACTCATTGGGATAACTCTCATATTCGTGGAACAGTTACGATTACAGATGATAGTACTGTTATGTTTACTTCGATTCCATACGATAAAGGTTGGATTGTAAAAGTCGATGGAAAAGTCGTTGAAACAAGAAAAATTTGGAATAGTTTACTAGGTTTTGCGATTACGAATGGGGAACATACAATCGAATTAAGCTTTATTCCAGAAGGATGGAAGTTAGGAGTAGGGATTTCTATCGTATCATTG
>CALATC010000078.1 GCA_937891475.1 uncultured Granulicatella sp.
TCTGTTTCTTATGAATGTATTGATAAACGAGAAGAAGCCATTGAAAAAGCACTTCAATTAGCGAGTGTTGGAGATATTGTTTTACTTGCTGGAAAAGGTGTGGAGCCTTATCAAATTATTGGTGAAGTAGAATATCCTTATAATGAAATTGAAATCGTAGAATCATTATTAGGAAAGTTATAAAAAGGAGAAAATGATGACATTACAATTATTACTTGTATTAGGAGCCACATTACTAGCAACAGTATTTGCGGAACCTAAATTTATTCAATTTATGCGAATGAATCAGTTTGGACAAACAACTTTAGAAGATGGGCCATCTTGGCATAAAGCCAAAAGTGGAACACCTACGATGGGAGGGTTTATCTTCTTAATGATGATTGGGATTGTTAGTTTAATTCTTGGAGGATTATTCGGACATTTTAATTTCACATTATTAAGTGGCGTCATTGGATTTGTATTTTTTGGTGGAATCGGATTTTTTGATGATTTTATTAAAGTGTTTAGAAAACAAAATCAAGGCTTAAAAAGTCATCAAAAATTTGCTTTACAAATAGTAGGATCAGCAGTTTTTGTTGCTTTATTCTTATTAAGTGGACGTAATCCTTTAATTTATATTCCATTTGTTGGTGAAGTACACAGCTTAGTATTGTTTGCTATTTTTACGATTATTTGGATTACAGGATTTTCAAATGCGGTGAATTTAACAGATGGGCTAGATGGTTTAGCAACGTCAACATCTATTGTCGCTTATGCAACGTATGCATTTTTAGCATTACATTCAAAACAAGTAGAAATTGCATTCTTCTGTTTTAGTGTAGTTGGAGGATTAATTGGATTCTTAATGTTCAATTGGAAGCCAGCTAAAATCTTTATGGGAGATGTTGGTTCTCTAGCTTTAGGTGCAGGTTTAGCAATCATTTCTTTAATGCTTCATCATGAGTGGAGTTTACTAGGAATTGGGATTGTATTTGTATTAGAGACAGCGAGCGTTATTATTCAAGTAACCTCATTCAAATTAACAGGAAAACGTGTGTTTAAAATGAGTCCGATTCACCATCATTTTGAAATGTGTGGATGGAAAGAAGTGAAAATCGTATTAGTCTTCAGTTTAGTGGGACTAATCGGAACGCTTATTACATTAGCATTGATTTAGAAAAGCTTTTTAGCTTTTCATACATATTTTTCGGCAGTTTATTCTGCCATATACATATTGAAATTAATTTAGGGGGCATATTAGGTGCTGAATGAAAAGAAATTTGAACATAAAAGAGTATTAGTGATTGGATTAGCGAAAAGTGGAGTGGCAGTTGCTAAATTATTATTACATCAAGGAGCGATTGTAACTGTAAATGATCGAATTCCATTAGAAGAAAATCCAGATGCAAAAAGTTTAATTGAAGAAGGAATTCGTGTTTTAGCAGGTTCACATCCAGTAGATTTATTAGAAGAACATTTTGATTTTGTTGTGAAAAATCCTGGAATCCCATACCATAATTGTATGGTAGAAGCAGCCATTAAAAAAGGAATTCCAGTATATACAGAAGTTGAAATTGCCTATCATTTATTAGAAGGTTTAATCATTGGAATCACTGGTTCAAATGGGAAAACGACTACAACTACCTTAGCAAGCTTAATGTTGAAAGAATCTTTCCCTGAACGTGATGTTTATGCTGCGGGAAATATTGGAATACCATTATCTCAATTAGCGGAACAATCAACAAAAGAAGATATTTATGTTTCAGAATTAAGTAGTTTCCAATTGATGGGAATTGATCAATTTAAACCGAAAATTGCGTGTATTGTAAATATATTCAGCGCTCATTTAGATTATCATGGTTCTCGAGAAGAATATATTAAAGCTAAACTTCAATTGACGAAAAATCAAACGGAAGACGATTACTTAGTTTATAATGCCGATTATCCAGAATTGATTACCTTAATTGAAGGACATACAAACGCAACATTAGTTCCATTTAGTAGAAAAACTGTTTTAGAATTTGGCTCTTCAGTTGAAGATGATTACATTTGCTTCAATGGTGAGAAGGTAATTCCTGTTTCAACGATTCAAGTTCCTGGAACACAAAATGTTGAAAATGTACTAGCAGCAGTTGCGATTGCAAAATTAGCAGGAGCTACAAATGAAGGAATTCAAAAAGCAGTACAAAACTTCCATGGTGTAAAACACCGTACACAATTTGTAAAAGAAGTGAATAAGAGACGTTTCTACAATGATTCGAAAGCAACGAACATTATTGCGACTCAAACAGCTTTACGTAGCTTTACAAATCAATCGGTTATTTTAATTGCCGGTGGATTAGATAGAGGGAATGGGTTTGATGAATTAGTTCCAGATTTAACTTCTGTTTCAGGAATTGTTTTGTATGGAGAAACAAAAGAAAAATTACAAGAAGCTGCGAAAGTTGC
>CALATC010000079.1 GCA_937891475.1 uncultured Granulicatella sp.
GCGGACTATACCGCCGGTAAGGAATTACACCTTGCCCCGAAAATGTTATTTTATAAACAAAGAGTACCATACTTTTTTTTACATGACAATAGTTCTGCTCAATATACTGATTGAATCATCTAATTCTCTAAATAAAGGAAGATTCATAAAAATTTATACTAAAACTTAAACGATTATTTCACCCATTCACCAGCTGCATTGACTTTATATCCGTCAATAACTTCATTTTTAGCCATGTAACCAGCTGATTTTAAGTAATACCATTTATGATTTAACTCAATCCATTCTTTTTGAGCTAATTTTCCATCTTCTTTTACATAGAACCAGCTTCCATAATGAGTATCATAGATCCATTCATTTTTAGCCATATATCCACCAGCATTTAAATAGTACCATTGGCCATTCGTTTGAATCCAATCATTTTCAACGAAGCGTCCATCTTCTTTCACATAGAACCAACTTCCATAATGAGTATCATAGATCCATTCTGCTGAAGCCATTGCTCCTGAATCTGCAACATAATAGTCGCCAATCCAACGATTTTTAACCATTACGCCATTTTCATCAACATAGTACCATTTATTTC
This sequence comes from uncultured Granulicatella sp., assembly GCA_937891475.1. Next base: position 587 of record CALATC010000079.1, read on the forward strand.
CTGTTTTAATCCATTCTTTCTTAGCAACTGAACCATCTTCTTTTTTAAAGATCCATTGCCCATCTTTTAATTCCCAAGTATTTTCTTTAGGAACTGTTACAATATTATTTGTTGTTGAAGGAACTTCTGAATAACTTGGTGTAGTAGTTCCTGACTGTGTTGTCGTTGTTTCATGTGTTGTTGGAGCTTCTGTAGTTGGACGTTCAGATTCTGGAATTTCTTCTAATTTAGCATGTTCCTTATTCCATAAGAAATTACTTACCCAACGATAAGAATGTAATGTATGGAATTTATTAGTAGGATTTCCTGAGTATAAGAATAGCGGTTGATTTTCATATTTTCCTTCAATCGCAAGTACTTGGCCTGCTACTTGTTCATTTTCTTGCCACCATCCAGAAATAAAGTGATCTTTTTCTTTTGCAGTAATTACTGGTTTAAATCCTTCTGGAATGCTAGAAATCCACATTCCTGATCTAGAATAAAATACATCATCTTTTTGATATCCACTTGCAAGAGGATTTTTATCATCTACTGTAACATTAAATAATCCCTCATAACTCTTATAACCTGGAGCAAATGTCACTTCAAAATTTGGTAAAACTTCTGCACTTTGTAAAGTCCATAATGCTCGTTCTCCACCAAAAATCATTGTAGGTTTTTTACCAAGAACTGTTTTATCATAACTTCCATTATCTAATATGACTGCATCCGCTTCTTCAAGAGTATCCACAACATCAAATCCCATTTGTTTTAAAGATAAACTAATCTCTGAAGGAGAATCATATCCTAAATCTTCATTTGGATTTCCTGGAGCATAAACTTTAATTGGTTTTAAAGCTTCTCCAACAGGTTTCTTATATAATGGTTCGCCATAAATTGAATATTGTGCTAACACTTGTTCAAAATCACTTGTTGAAACAATAAAACCATCTTCTGTTGTATAAACTTTTTTTCCTTCATGAATTAATTTATTAATCGCTTTAATTCCCGCAAATGAATGATTTACTACTTTATAATAAGGTGCATTATGATCAATGGATACTCGTGGAGCTACTGATTGACTCACTTCTGTTAAAGCCCCTTCAAATTTACCTTTTTCAAAGATAGGAACTGCTTTAAACCCTCTCATATCTGGGAAGTTTGCAATCACTTCAGCGTACATTTCTTTCCAAGCTGATTCATTTGTTCCTTGGTATAAAATATGGTTTGCAAAACCACGTTTTGCTTGTGCCATGTCAATGACTAAATCGCCTTTTTTATAGTCACCTACATCTTTTGTCAATTCTTTTACTTCTACACCATTTCTCTTGAAGTATTCCACCATAGAAAAAGCTTGATCTGTATCATTATCTTTAGATGGAGTTAGTGGAAGAACGTAATAATCTGGGAAGTAAACATCTCTTCCTTTTTTATCACGACCAACTACTTTTTGATCCGGACCAATTAAATAGTTCTCAGCCTCTTTTGTTTCTGTTTTATGGATTCCTCTACTAAAGAAGTTTAGTTTATTTTCAAATAAACGGTCTCTATTTTCATTTAAATAGTTAATTGATCCTAAAACACCATATAATCCTGCACGATACGCATCTTGATTCGCAGCAGGAATTTCCATCGTATGCCCTAAAATCCCTTGATATACTGCATAAACTCCAGTATAGCCAGATGAAGAATCATCCCATCCACCAGCTGTATATTCTTCGTTACCTACTCCAGGTCCTTTTAAAAATTCTTCTAATGGAATTAAGTAACTTGGTTGATTTGAATTCGCAATACCTGCGTTCCCCATTGCATGGGCATTTTCTCGTAATGCGGATGCAAATAAATCTAATTCAAAGTTAGGATCATGTGGTGGTGTAGCTGGTTCAATTAAAAATGATTCTTGGTAACCATGAATATCTAATAAAGCTAATGGATTCCATTTATTAATTTGAGTAATAACAGAACGTGTTTCAGGATTTGTTTGGAATCCTGCATCACGGTTTGGATCAATTCCGTTTGCAAATGAACGTGTATTTAAAATGTCTCCATCTGGATTTTCAGTGAAGTCAAAAATGAAAATAAAATGTTTTAATAATTCTTCTATATTTAAACGTACATCTTTTGTCATTTTATTTTCTTTATTCGTACCTTCCCCTACTAATGTTTGGAAAGAAATGGTTTCTTTTGTTGCAAAGTCTCTAAATAAATCTGTTACAATATCAATTCCTGGTTGTTCATCCGCATGTGTATTATGAACAAAAATTGGTAATTTATAATTTAATTTTCCTGCTTTTAATTCTGCTAATAATTTATCAGGATTTTTTAACATTTCAGGAGTAATATGATTTAAATAATCATCAATGGCAGCTTGATTTTCAGCTACAATCCCCATCTTCATATCATTTTTATGCGCACTTACTCCAATTGTTTCTAACGTAACTTGTCTTCCTGCATGAGCATTACTTCTACTTTCTTCAATGCTTTGGAGCATTTCCTCATGAGTTTTAAAGCTCTCGTAAGGGCGGATTGTAATTTTCTTTTTAACAACTACTTTACCGTCTGTACTCGTACCTTTTAACTCATAATCCCCAATATAATTACGATATGTTCTTCGCGCATTAACAGGCCAACGTTTGTCAACTTTTTCTCCAAACATACTATGATACGTGATTTTTAATTGAGTATTCGTTCCTGAAATTTCAAACATTGGTTCTCCAACAAAGCCACCATTTTCTTGTTGTAACCAAGTTTTCCATTCTGCAATTGGTTTTACTCCATGCTTTTCATTCCCAAAAGTCCATGTTAACTTCGACCAATCTTCTTGTGAGATATCTAAAGTTTCTTCAAAACTTGCATTTGCTGTTTGATATACTTTATCATCTTTTAACGTTACTACTCCATCTTTAGCCTTCGCTGTTACAGCTTCTGGCTGTGAAATGGTCGTTGTCGGTTGAGTAGAAGTATTCGCCTCCTCTCTAGAAAACACTGGATTGACTACAAGCATCCCTAATAATAAAGTTGTCGACAATCCCGCAATAATTTGATGTTTCAAATTTTTACGTGCCATATTTCCATCCCCTTTAAATTTGATACCTTCATTCTAGCACTAGGGCATTTTTGTGTAAACGCTTTAATTACTGATTTTACCAAACTTTCACGGAATTCTTATCTATCTACCGCCTTTTCTCATAATCCATTAGTTTTTAATACGAAAAAGACTTTAGAAACTACTAATTCCATAATTTCTGGTTGTTCGACAAATCCTGTTGGTGAGAAATCACCGACAGGATTTTTTACATG
>CALATC010000080.1 GCA_937891475.1 uncultured Granulicatella sp.
AATATTAAATTATTCAATGAGTTATTATCGGAATTAACTCCTGAAATGATTCAACAACAGAAATCCATGATTAAATTAAATACTGTAAAGCGGATTAACATACTTCAAAAGGCATTAGAATATTTTGAAGAATCGGAGATTAGTTTAAATGATTTAATTGAAGAATTGAGAGAAGATTTCCGTCTTGAAAGATTAATGTTGATTGATGGTAAAAATAAGTCTCATGAAGATTTAGTTTTATTAAACACATTAGAGCAACCAACAAACGAAATTAGAGCAATTTTTGCTGTTGATATGTTGAATGAAGGTTGGGATGTTTTAAATTTATTCGACATTGTTCGTTTATATGATAAACGTGATGGAAAACAAACTTCTAAAGGATTTATTCCAGGAAAAACTACAAATGCAGAAAAGCAATTAATAGGACGTGGTGCACGTTATTATCCATTTACATTAAATAATCAGCAAGAAGATAAATATACACGTAAATTTGATGATAATGAAAATAATGAATTACGTGTTATTGAACAACTTCATTACCATGCAGCGAATAATCCTAAATATATATCAGAAATGAAAATGGTTTTACGTACATCTGGTATTCTTGATGAAGAAAACACTGTTGAAAGAGAATTAAAACTAAAAGATTCATTTAAAAATTCAAGAACATACACGAATGGCGTAGTATGGATGAATGAACGATTAAGTTATCTAGAAGCTTTAGAAGTCAGACAAGAAAGTTTATTTGATACTAAGTTTATTCCAGAATCGATTGAAGTAAAACTACCAACAAGTAGTATTAGAGGATTTTCTGTTTTTGAAGATGATGAAATTACGACGTTGGAAGAAGATTTGAGAAATGTAACATTTAAGTATGGAAAAGTAATCGGTAATAATATTACTAGACATGCGATCAATCAAAATAAAAATTATACATTTAATAAACTTCAAAAGGCTATTATTGGTTTGCCTAGTATATCTGTCTTTATGGATGATTTAAAAGATATAGAAGTAACGGTCATTGGTAATATTATCGATGAAAAATCACTTACTTCAGACCAAAAATTATTTATTGCTCAAACTTTATTAACGAAGATGGAAAGTTCATTAATTCCAATGGAAGAAAAGTTTATTGGATCTGATGAGTTTAAACCTTATCCAATTCATAAAGTATTTGAAGATAATATCATTCGTAAATATAGTATTCAAGAAAATTCAAATTCAGAATTTGGTATTTCTCAAAAAAATGCCGGATCAACTCAGTATTTTGAAAATATTGATGAATTAACTTGGTATGCGTACGATGATAACTTCGGAACAAGTGAAGAAAAATTAATTGTTCGTTCTATTAAAAATCTAATGACTACTTTAGAAAAACAATGGTCAGATATTTACCTATTGAGAAATGAAAAAGGTGTTCGTATCTTTAATTTTTCAGATGGACAAGCTTTTGAACCAGACTTCTTGTTATTTGCAAACGATAAGAAAACAGGAAATATTTCATGGCAAATCTTTATTGAGCCAAAAGGAAGTCAATTCTTAGATAGTAATAATACCTTCAAAAACAGTAAAGAAGGCTGGAAAGAAGCATTCTTAAATGAAATTACTGAACGTTCAGAATCAAAAGTATTAATTGATGATGATAAGTACAGAATTATTGGTTTACCGTTCTTCAACGAGAAGAATACAAAATCTCAATTTGTAAATGCATTGAAAAATGTACTTCCAGACCCTGAGTTAGAATAGAATACTGAAGCTCCTCAACGAAATAATTGTGGTTCTATAATATCCTACCTCGCCTAATCGTAGCATCATACGATCAGGCGAGTTTTTTATTTACAACAAAATTTAAGTAAAAACAATAAAATATAATAAAAGTTCAATAAATACCGGAATCACACTTTCAATGCTATAATGATGCAAGAAGTCATCTACTAGAAAATTTTCTAGTTTGAAAGAAGGTGTAAAGTGAATCAAAAAGATATTAGAAAGCAATGTGAACAGATATGGGCAAGAAATAAATATTACGTATTGAGTAAATCGCATAAAGTTTATTTGGAAATAAGAGAATATTTAAAAGAACCAGAGATTGAGTTAGAAGTGTTACTTCAACAAATCAATACAGTGAATGAGCTACAAGAAAGTAAAAAAGATTTTCATAATGCGATTCTTCATATATGGGGCTATTTTAAAAATACAGCTGAAAAAGCAGAAAAAGATGTATTGTTTCGATTACTAGAAGAATATAGAACTGGAGTAAGGGATCAATGTTCTATCATCCATTATATCCAAACATTATTAGAGAAATACCCTAATAAATATTTACAACAATCAACATTAATAACAGGAGAACAAGATGAGATTATGGCATGAACAAATGATACCAAAATTACCGAAGAATCAATTACTGGGACAACATAGAGAATGTTGTGCGCTTAGGGGAAATGGATGGAATAAGAAACATAAAACAGTCGACTATGTATTTTTATATTCTCCTTATCATCTATTTTGCTATCATACATTGATTATGGATGAGATGAATCGAAGAGGCTACCAAGTAGCAACTGAGTGGAGAGATAAGAATTATCGTGGGAAGATTGCAGAAAGCTACGATAATCTTGAGGAAATGGAAATAAACACACCAATTTATAAAGAGCATAATGAAGCATATCTTCAGGAATGTATCGATAATTTACGAGCAAAAGGGATTGAAATTGAAATATAAAACATGAGATAGAAGTGGTATAATTGGCCTAACAACTTTTAAAGGAGAAAATAATCATGAAAAAAATAGAAGTTTTGTCAGAAAAACAATGGCTTGAAGTTTTAGATCAAATTTATGCTGTAACACTTAACGGTGTTCCAAAAGTTAGTAAACCTGTTTATGAATTTGCAGATGAATATCTAGAGA
>CALATC010000081.1 GCA_937891475.1 uncultured Granulicatella sp.
AAAATGAATGGAAACCAACACAATGGTACATCACTTCTCCTGAAAAACAAAAAGAAGTTGCTAAGAAAAAATTAGATATTAAAGCCATTCAAAATGGAGATTATTCTAGCCTTAAAGGTACTTGGGTAGACGGTACTGGACATACCTTTACTTTTGATGAAAAAGGTCTTGTAGATGAAAATAATGAGATGAAATTATCTTATTTCAAGGAATATAAAGGTACATTAATTGGTGGGTATGGTCCTAAGAATTCTCCAGTTGGTGGTGCAGCTGTTTATATCATCCCAGGTGGCGTTCCAATGACAGCCGATAGAAATGATACTTTCGTAGATCCTATTCAAACAGATAAAGATCGTATTTTTGCCGGACAACAATTCCCACGATTCGCAAGTGAATTCCATTATCGAATTGATGATTAACTAAATACGCATCATAAAAACCCGTCAGACTATAGATCTGACGGGTTTTTTGCTACTAAAAAATGCCCCTATAAAAGGGACATTACGATTTGAAACTTTTAATTCATTAGAATAATTCTTTATAGAAAGCAATTGTTTCTTCTAATGTTGGCATGAATGGGTTACCAGGTGCACAAGCATCGATTAACGCATTCTTAGATAGATATTCGAAATCAAAGTCTTTTTCTTCAATTCCTAATTCAGTTAATTTCTTAGGAATACCTACAGTTTCAGATAATGTTTCAATTTCTTTAATAGCATATGCTGCACATTCTTCATCTGATTTACCTGCTGGATCTAATCCTAAAGCTTTAGCTACATCACGGAATGCTGCAGGAACACGTTTAGCATTTTCACGTTCAATAACTGGTAATAACATTGCACAACATACACCGTGTGGTAATTTGTAAACAGCACCTAATTGGTGAGCCATTGAGTGAACATAACCTAAACCTGCGTTGTTGAATGACATACCACCTAAGAAGATAGCATTTACCATTCCTTCACGAGCTTCGATATCGTGACCATCTTTTACAGCACGTGGTAAGTATTCTTTAATTAATTCAATTGCACCAATTGATAATTTTTTAGTTACTCCATAAGCACCTGGTGTTACTAATGCTTCAACAGCGTGAGTTAAAGCATCCATACCTGTTGCTGCAGTTAATGGAGCTGGTTTAGAAACCATTAATTCTGGATCGTTAACTGAGATTAATGCTAAACTATTTTTATCAACCATTACCATTTTAACTTTACGTTCTTCGTCAGTAATAACGTAGTTAATTGTAATTTCTGCTGAAGTACCTGCTGTAGTGTTAATTGCTACTACTGGCAAACCTTTTTTAGCTGATTTGTGTAATCCTTCATAGTCTTGAGGTTTTCCACCATTTGTTGCGATAACTGAAATACAGCTTGCAGCATCCTGTGGAGATCCACCACCTAAACTAATAATGAAGTCACAGTTGTTTTCTTTTAATGCTTTAACTCCGTCTGTTACGTTTTTACAAGTTGGGTTAGGTTCTACATCTGAGAATACAACATATTCAATTCCTGCTTCATCTAAAGGTTTTGTAACTTTAGGAAGAATTTCACTTGATTGGATAAACTTATCCGTTACTAATAAAGCTTTATTATAACCTAGGTCTTTTACATAAGAACCAATTTCGTTTACTACTCCTCTTCCGATTAAGTTAATTGCTGGTACATAAAATGTTGACATAATGTTTCTCCCCTTAAAATATAAATAATTTTCATTTTTTTATTATTTAATCAGTGCTTATACCTATAAAACACCTTTTTTCAGAATAATATTGCCATACAAGGCACTTTCTCCTGTTTGAATCACTAGATATGCTTTTTCAGCTTGATCATAAAATTCAAAACGTTCAAATTCTTTAATTGCTGCACCTGGATGACTTTCTTCTAATAATTTTTTATACTCGTCCCAAATAACTGGAACTGTTGTATCTCCCGGCACTACTTGCATTAATCCTGCTTGATATGAGCTATATGTGTCTAATGGTAATAATTTTAGAATTGCTTCTAAAGCTACTGGAACTCCATGTCCGTCCATACGAACAACACGTTGTCCAATGCGGTGAGCTGGAAAATTCGCATCCGCGATTACCAGCTCATCACCATGACCCATTTCCATTAAATATGCCACTAAATCAGGACTCAAAATTTTAGGAATTTGTTTTAACATGATGAAATTCCTTTCTTAATTTGTTTGAATTTTTGTTGAATGTTAGAAAATCCTTCAACAGATTGAGGCTCATAACGAGTCACAACTTCCGAAGCTTTAATAAGATTTTGTGCTTCTTGACGTGAATGAATCACTTCTAATGTCAATAATTGGGAAAGAATATTTCCTAATGCACTTGCTTCTACTGGCCCTGTAATAACAAGACGATTGGTGAAGTTAGCAGTAATTTGACATAATAGTTTATTTTGGATTCCTCCACCTACCATTTGTACGGTTGTCATTTCTTGTTTTGTTAAGTCTTCTAATTGCTCAATTGTTTCTAAATAAGTTAATGCTAAACTTTCAATTACAATTCGAACAATATGTCCTTTTGTTTGAGGAACAGTCTGTCCTGTTACTTTACAAAACTCTTTGATTTTACTTTCCATATCTCCTGGCGAAGCAAATACTGGATCGTTTGGATAAATCCATGTTTGATTATCCGTTACTTTTTCAGCTAATTGTACCATTTCAGCAAAGCTTACTTCTTCACCTTGACTTCTCCAGTCACGTTGTAATTCTTGGATAATCCACATGCCAGTTGTATTTTGAAGCAATCTGTATTTACCATCGAAGCATCCTTCATTGGTTAATCCTGATTCGAATGCTTCATCTGTAATTACTGGTTTATCAGACTCAATTCCTACTAACGACCAAGTACCACATGAAATAAATACAGTACCTTTCTCATTTTCATAAGGAATTGCTAAAACTGCTGCAGCTGTATCATGTCCAGCTCCTGCAATCACTTTAAACGGTTCAACTTTTAATTCTTGAACAATTCTTGGTGATAAATCTCTTAATACAGACCCATTTTTAACTGGTGATGAGAACCATTTGGTTGGAATTCCTAGCTTTTCAAAAATTTCTTCTGAAAAATCTTGTGTGAAAACATCCAGTAAACCACTCGTACTTGCGATTGTATATTCGTTTGCAAGAACACCCGCTAATAAGTAATTAATTAAATCTGGGATAAACAAAACTCTTTGTACGACTTCTTTTAGCTGTGGTTTTTCTTGTAAATCTGAATATATTTGCAAGATTGTATTATACGTTGCAGGTTGAACTCCTGTTTTCTTAAATAATTCATTTTTAGAAATTAATTGATAGAACGATTCTTCATAACGTCCCATTCGATTATCTCTGTAACAATGCGGTTGATAGAGCAAATCTCCATTGTGATCTAAGTATGCATAGTCCACTCCCCATGTATCAACAGAAATGGAACGAATCGGAATAGAATCATTTGAAGCTTTTTTAATTCCTTGTTTGATTTCACCAAATAGGTGTAACAAATTCCAATACAATCCATCGTTAAGATTCACCGGTTCATTTTTGAACCGATGAACCTCTGATAACTGGAGGGAGCTGCCATTATAAACGGCTTGCATGACACGCCCTGAACTTGCTCCTAAATCAATAGCTAACACTTTCATTAAGCTCATGCTTTTTCCTCCAAATTCTTTATATTTTATTCATATAATAATGCTTTAATTTCTTCTTTATCGATATTTGAAGCATCATACCATTTAGAACCAGTATCTACGTCTTTAACCGTTTCACCTTTAGCTGAAGCAATTGCTAATTTAACAGCTTGGTAACCAATTTGAACTGGGTCTTGAGTTACAGAACCTACAAAGACACCTTTACGGATAGCATCTTGTTGTAAAGCACCTGAGTCAAAACCAACAGCTAAGATTTTATCTTTACCTAATTTAGATTCTTTGAAACCACCGTTTGCGTTGATGATTGCTTTAGCAGCAAATTCATTTGAACCATAAACTGCAATAGTATCTTCTTTTTCTAATACTGTTGAAGCTTCTGTTTTACCAGCAGCATCGTCTACTTGTGCAGGAACACGAACTTCAATGACAACTTTTGCATCTGCTTCAGAAACATTGTTTTTGAATTTGTCATGTCCAACTACAGCTGTTTTGATACCTTTTTTCTCTAATAGTTCAACCATTTTATCAATGAAACCACTTGTTCTTTGAGTGATTGATAGAGAGTTTACTTCTTGAGAAACAACCCCAATACGAGCTTTTTTATCTCCAACTTTGCTTTCTAATAATTTGAATAAGTTTTCTGCAGCATTTCCCCCAGCAGCGTGGTTGTCAGTTGAAGCTGTTGCTTTAATAGCTCCTTCTGGTGCACCAGGTACCCCTGAGTCAAACCCGATAATTGGAATATTTTTGCTTTGAGCTTGTTTAATTGCATCTAATTCTGCTTCAGTATCTAAAGCTGCTAATGCAATAGCTTTTGGATTTTTGTTGATTGCGTTGTTTAATTGTTCTAATTGTTCAGCAATAGCTGTTTCATTTTGAGGTCCTACGAATGTAATTTTAGCACCTAATTCATCTGCTGCTTTTGAAGCACCTTTGTTAACTGCTTTCCAAAAGTCATGTTGGAAACCTTTCGCAATTACTTCAACTTTAAAATCTCCACCTTTAGAGCCTCCGCCGTTTCCATCACTTGATTTTGATGAACAGCCTGCTAAGATCGCAGATGCACAAGCAAAAGTGGCAATTGCAAATTTCAATGATTTTTTCATAAGATTTCTCTCCTTTTATTTATCCTTATAGGATGTATACTAAAATTTTGAAACACTCAATACTTTTTAACGCTTATTTTTTCTTGTTTTGACGGATTAAGATATCAGAGTACACCGCTACAATTACTACAAATCCTGTGATGAATAATTGATAGTGTGGTTGTAAGTCGATGTATGGTAAACCAATCTTCAATACTGACATGATGAATACCCCAATAATTGTACCAATTACTGAACCAACACCACCGGCTAATGAAGTACCACCGACTACTACCCCTGCGATTGCATCAAGTTCCATACCGTTACCAGTACCAGGAAGAATTGTTGAATAAGTTGCTGCATAAGCAATACCAGCTAAACCAGCTAATAATCCACTAATCACATAAGCTGTACCTTCCCATTTGATTACATTAACCCCAGAAAGTCTTGTAGCTTCTTTGTTAGAACCAATTGCGAAAATATAACGACCAACTTTTGTTTTATTTAATACAACTGCTGCTAAAAGTGCTACAATAATCAGTACAATCAACCCTGTCGGAAGATTATCTTGCGTTCTGAATAAATCTTTATACCAACCTTCACCAGTTCCACGTAATGGGAAAGTGATACTTTGTACATTAGATACGATTGAACTTAAACCACGTGAAATCATCATTGTACCAAGTGTTGCAATAAATGGTGGTAAACCAAATTTCGCAATTAATACTCCGTTGAATAATCCGAATACACCTCCAATCACTAAAATTGCTAAAAGTGCTAACCATAAAGGCCAACCCATTTTTGTATGGAGCACACCACCAGTAATAGCAGCACACATCATTACAGTACCGATAGATAAGTCAATCCCACCAGTGATAATAACGAATGTTACCCCAATAGCTAAAAACCCAATATAATAAGATGCATCTAAGATGCTGACTGCTGTATCAAATGAACGGAATGATTCACTTGAGATTGCAAAAAATCCGAAAATAACAATCAATGCGATTATTGCGATTAATTTTTGTAGCCCAACTGTTTTTACTAGTTTAGTCCAGATGGAGTTTCTCTCTTCCATATTTATACCCCTCTTCAATTAACGATCTGTAGCTAAAGCTAAGATACGTTCTTGTGTTGCTTGACTAATGTCAAGTTCTCCTGTTTTACGTCCTTCACACATAACAACAATACGGTCACTCATACGTAGTATTTCTGTTAATTCTGAAGAAATCATAATGATTGATTTTCCTTGAGCAACTAGCTCGTTCATCAATGTATAAATTTCACTTTTGGCACCAACGTCAATTCCTCGAGTTGGTTCATCAAAGATTAAGATATCACTGTCTTGTTCTAGCCATTTTGCAATAACAACTTTTTGTTGGTTACCACCTGACAAGTTTCGAACTAATTGTTTTGAGGATGGTGTTTTTGTTCTTAATGATTTAACAAATTTATCACTTGCTGTAACAATTTCTGCATCATTGATTAAACCACCATGTACATACTTATCTAAGTTTGTCATTACTGTATTATTTGCAATTGTCATATCAACAATACATCCATAACGTTTACGGTCTTCTGATAAGTATCCAATACCTTCACGAATAGCATCTTGAGGATTTTTAATATCAACTTCTTTGCCATTAATCTTAATGGTACCGCTATCTTTTTTATCCGCACCAAATAATAAACGCGCTACTTCTGTACGACCTGCACCCATTAAGCCAGAGAAGCCTAAGATTTCGCCTTTTCTTAATACAAAGCTTACATCTTTTACAGAACTTCCTGCATTTAAATGTTCAACTTCTAAGACTACTGGTGCATCTTCTGGTACTGCTGATGCTGCTTTTGGATCTTCGTAAATTGTACGTCCAACCATCATCGCAATAATTTCGTCTTTAGTTGTATCTTTTGTATTTACCGTACCGACATATTCACCGTCACGCATAACCGTTACTCGGTCAGTAATACGAGCAATTTCGTCCATACGGTGAGAAATATAAGTAATTCCTACACCTTTTTGACGTAAATCATCAATAATCACGAATAATTCATTGATTTCTGATTCTGTTAAAGCTGCAGTTGGTTCATCGAATACGATTACTTTAGCATCCATCGATAACGCTTTTGCAATTTCAACCATTTGTTGTTTTCCTACTGTCAAATGACCCACTTTTTCTTGTGGATTAATATCCAGTTTTAACAAGTTGAATAATTCTTTTGCCTTCTTATTAGCTGCATTATCATCAATAAATAAACCTTGACTAATTTCTTCACGACCAATGAAAATATTTTGTGCTACTGTTAAATCATTCATCATATTTAATTCTTGGTGAACGATAACAATACCATCATCCATCGCTTCTTTTGGTTTTGAATATTCCACTTGTTTTCCGTTATAGTGAATCGTTCCTTCGTTTGGTTTATGAATCCCTGTAAGAACCTTCATTAATGTGGATTTTCCTGCACCATTTTCACCCATTAGGGCGTGTACTTCTCCAGCTCTTAAGTCGAAATCTACACCTTTTAAAGCTTTTACGGGGCCAAAACTTTTAACGATTCCCTTCATTTCAAGAATAACTGGATTACTCATGCGTTTCACCTACCTGTTCCAGTTTTATAACGCGCTCTTGGAGCGCTTTCATTTTTGTTTGTTGTTCAACGACGATGCCTACCATTTCTAAGAGTAAGTGACTATTCATAAAATGATCTTGTGCATGCACTGCAAGCAATGTTGGAGAACCTGCTTCCCCTTTAATTTCTAATTGAATCATTTCCGTTTGAATATTGTGAGCTTCTACTCCTTTAGCTTTCGCTTCATCGAGTAATTCTCTTGCAGATGATAAATCACCTGCAAGAGCACTCTTCATTGATTGCATCGCTAAAGATGTTACTTTACTACTTCTTACTATAAGTTGCATCAACCGTTGTGTATCTGCTTTTTTAGTATCACTCATAAGTTTATCCTAATAATTCAATACCTTGTTTAAGAACTTCTTCTCCGCGCATATTTTCAAAATCTTCATCTGAAATTACTGCAACTGGAATATCAAGGTTTGCTTTTGCTTTTTCTTCAAGATAAGCTAATTGAGGTGATAATAGTAAAACATCTACATTTTTTAAATTATCAACACCTGTAATCCCTACAGAATAGAATGAATAATTTAACTTATCACGATAAATTACTTCATGAATTCTTTCTACTAACATACTTGTTGTTAATCCGCCAACACAGGCTAAAATAATTGTTTTTGTCATTCTAGTTACCTCTTTTATTTATGAATTGGACCTAATAATTGACAAGCGCGGTAATCAGCTGATTCTAAATCTTCTGTTCCGAATAATGACCAATTTTTCGGTCTGAAAATATCTTCTTCATCCACATTGTGCATATTTACTGGAATACGTAGCATAGAAGCTAATGTAATTAAATCTGCTCCAATATGTCCATAAGAGATTGCACCGTGGTTAGCACCCCAGTTGTTCATCACATCATATACAGACTTGAATGCGCCTTTTCCTGTTAAGCGAGGAGCAAACCATGTTGTTGGCCAACCTGGATCTGTACGATTGTCTAATGTATGGTGAACTTCTTCTGGTAATTCTAATGTGTAACCTTCAGCAATTTGTAATACTGGTCCTACACCTTTTAATAAGTTTAAGCGAACCATTGTTACAGGCATATTTCCTTTTGTTAAGAAGCGAGTTGAGTACCCGCCACCACGGAAGTATTCTCTGTTTGCTGCTGGGAAATCAGTGTTTTCAAGCATTGCATCTACTTCATCTTGTGATAATTCCCAGAATGGTTTCATAACAGCTTCTCCATCACGAGTAGCTTGTCCTGTTCCATCTAAAGTACATGAACCTGAGTTAATTAAGTGTAAGAATCCATTTTCTGCATGGCCTTCTAATTTATGTCCTGTTACACGTTCAACTGCTTCTGGACTCCAGTAAGTACGAACGTCTGCGAAAATTTGAGGTGTATTTGTTAATAAGTAATTAAATAACATTGATACACCGTTTAATGCATCATTTTCAGTTGCGAAAATGTAAGGACGACGGATACCATTCCAGTCAAATTGAGTATTTAAGAATGTTTCCATAAAGTCCCCATTAGGGAAGTGGTCTGTCCATTGACGTTGACCTTGGAATCCACCTACTAAAGCATAGTGACCAACAGCTTCTTCTTCGAAACCTAGTTCAGCTAAGCGAGGGTTACCAACCATTAAGTCACGTCCAATCATGAACATTTTGATAACAAATTCCCATTGTTTATCTTTTTCTTCACGACTTAACACTAAGTCTTCACGGTTACGGTCAAAACCTTCTTTAACATTTTCTTTTACCCAAGCTAGAGCACGTTCAAATTCTTCATGGTCATAAATACCACGGTCGATACGACGAGTAAATTCAGTCATATCCACTGATTCATTACGCATTCCTAAATATTCTTGGAAGAAATCAGGATCTACGATTGAACCACCAATACCCATTGAAACACTACCCATTGATAAGTAAGCTGTGTCTCTCATTAAACCAGTTGCTAATGCTGCTCTTGCATAACGTAAAAGTTTTTCTTTTACATCTTCTGGAATTTCTGTAGTAGATGCTTCTTGAACATCTTTACCATAAATACCAAATGCTGGAATTCCTTTTTGAGCATGAGAAGCAAGAACTGCTGCTAAATATACAGCTCCTGGTCTTTCAGTTCCATTGAATCCCCAAATAGCATGTGGAATATCTGGTGACATATCCATTGTTTCACTACCATAACACCAACATGGAGTTACTGTAATGGTTGCACAAACATTTGATTTTTTGAACAATTCATGTGATGCCGCTGCTTCTGGAACACGTCCAATTGTTGATGGTGAAATCACACATTCAACAGGTTGTCCATCTGGATATTTCAATGTTGACTCTAGCAAAGCTGCTACACTTTTGGCCATATTCATTGTTTGTACTTCTAAAGATTCGCGAACCCCTTGACGACGGCCATCGATCGTAGGACGAATCCCGATACGTGGATGTTGTATCATTTTTTCCTTCCTCCTTGTTTATACCTATTATCAGTACAATTCTTGTAAAATTTAGAATTCATTACTGAATTTTAATAACTTCCTACCATTTAAAACATTTGTTTTAAGTATTTCACCCTCCTTAATTTTATTGATACCTGTTGGCGTTACGATGATGGAATAATCATCAAATCGAATCAAGATATTTGTAAACTGTTGTACAACTCTTTTTAGTCATCCTTCTAACAATTAATATCACAAATTCGGTTTTAAACTACTTGTTCATCAAATGTCATAATAGTATCCTCTTTTTCTTGATTTCATCATACCAATATTAGAAAGCGTATACAATATATGAAAGCGCTATTGAAATTTCGCCAAATTTTGTGCTATAATTTGTTCATAATTGTTCATAATCGTTCAAGGTGTACTATATCAGGAGGGTTTAATATGGTTTCATACGAAAGAATGACCAAGATTTTAGATATTTTATCGAAAAGAAAAATGATATCTACAATACAATTGGAATCTCTTATGTTTTGTTCAACTTCAACCTTAAGAAGAGACTTAATCCAGTTAGAAAAAGATGGGAAAATTATTCGGACTCATGGGGAAGTTAGATTAGTCACAACCAATAATGTGGAATATACTTATGAAAGCCGTAAACAAGAAGAAACTTCAGGAAAAAAACATATCGCTGAAACAGCTTCAACTTTTTTAACAGACAATCAATCGATTTTTATTGATAGCTCTTCAACAGCTGCTATGCTCGTTC
>CALATC010000082.1 GCA_937891475.1 uncultured Granulicatella sp.
TCCGAGTATCTCTTACCGTCTTCGTCAAAGCAAATTGAACGGTCGCTCCATTCCACCCACGATAAGAACCAGGCCCCACCGGAACACGACCACGAGTAGGCTTCAACCCAATCAACCCATTATGACTAGCAGGCACACGAATCGAACCTCCCCCATCACTTGCAGCAGCTAAAGGAGAAATCCCTGAAGCAACAATTGTAGCAGCACCTCCACTAGAACCACCTGAATTAATGCTTTCATCTAAAAAATGACGAACAGGGCCATGCAACTGAGCATCACTCACCATCTTATACCCAAACTCTGGAGTATTCGTTCTTCCTAATATAATAAAGCCCAATTCTTCTAGACGTTTTACAAAATGACTTGTCTCCTGACAAATATAATCTTTAAATAAACGAGACCCATAAGTACAAGGTGTTCCTTTTTTCTCTTGCCCTAAGTCTTTTAAAAACAAAGGAATTCCCGCAAAAGGTTGATTACCTTCTCGAAACTGCTTCGCTTCTTCTATCGCTTCTTCATAACGTGTTGAAACAATCGCATTTAAAGTAGGATTCAATCGTTCCGCTTTTTCAATCGTTTCTAACACTAATTCCAACGGACTCACTTGCTTATCCCGAACCGCTTGCGCCATACTCGTAGCATCTCGAAACATCTCCACACCTTCTTTCATACTATTTCGCATTGTCATTATATACACGTACATTCTTTATTGGCAATGAGAATGCATGGGAAAAACTTCCCATAGTAGCATGAAACTCGCCTTGCAAGGCTGATGCCGTCTTCAGCTACTATTTCAAGAAGTCCCATTTTAAACGCCCTTCCCGTTAAATCAAAAAAATAGAAAGGACTTTTCCCGTAGCATGAGCGCTAGAATCTGTCACAACAGATTCTAGCACAGGAAACTTTGAGACCTCAGGCTCAAAGTTTAGCTATGAGACTCGCCTTGCGAGGCTGCTAGCGTCCTAATGCTACAATTAGAAAAGTCCTTTCTATAAAAAAATCAGCTTAAACTATTACTAGTCTAAGCTGATTCATTTTAAACTTTTGATAATACAATTCCATAACCTTCTGGTAACTGCGTCAGTAAGAAAACTTCTTTTTCTAAAATATGCCCTACTACATTTTGTCGTTTATCTGGAGGTAAAACTTGTTTTGTTATTTCCACTTCTCCTTGATATCGTCCATAACCCTCATTTGCTTGATTAATTTCTCCAATACGTCGACTTCTCACAGAACTTTCGTCTGATAACAATTCCATCCCTCTTGTTCCAAGCACTCGAAAAACATAATCACTAGCATCCGGTCTGTCATAAAGAACCTTTCCTTCTAACTTCTCAGGAACAACTGCTTCTAATGTTACAAAACCTTTTTGGAAATCCGATAAGATTTTTTGAGTTTCTTCATTTACATAAGGATCTCCTACTATAACCATATCCGTCTGAGCATTTATTAATTCGCAAATTGCTAAACGCTTATCACATTTTCGATGTTCTTCTACAGTAGGTAGTCCTTGGTGAATTGGCCCTCTATATGGTTCATCTCCTGGAATAAATGCTAAAATTTTAGCTCCTAAACTTTTTAGATATGCATTCATCTCCTCTAATTTTTTAATAGAAATCCCTGTATATTCCTTTGGATAATAATTATGACATGCAATTATTTGAGTGTTTAGTCCTAATTTTTGTAAAACAAGCATTTCTTCTTTTTTGAAAGTTGAAGCATTGACCACTAATTGAAAAGCCTGACCGCACCTCTCAACAAGAGATTCATCTCCAAACTCATCCAAACGAAGGTATTTCAATCCCGATTTTTTTAACGCTAAAATATTTTCTTTTTTTAAATCTTTATGAGCAATATCTGGAATGACATTTACTCCATATGATACTGTTAATTCAATAAATTCCATCATTTGTTCAATTTGCATAGGGAATTCTTGCAATTGAAAAGAAGTAAAAGCTACGCACTGACACGCAGCTTTCATCTCCTCTAAAAGATCTAATAAAACTTCTCTATCTAAATTAGGATAAATCGAACGTCCAAATGAAATTTTGTTTCGATTATTTTCCATATACTTCATTAATTCTTTCTTCATCTACTCCAAATAACCAAGTGATGATGAATCCTCCTACATAAGCTCCTACCATCGCAATCAAGAATTGAACTTGTGTTCCAGGAACCATAATTAATGCTCCAAATAATCCAGATACTCCTTGAGATACTGTTCCTAAATGGAATAGTACAGCTAAAACTCCGCCTAAACCAGAACCTAAACAAGCTGTGATAAACGGTTTTCCTAGAGGAAGAGTTACAGCATACATCATTGGTTCACCAATTCCTAGGACACCTACAGGTAATGAATCTCTTGTTAATTGTTTTAATTTTTTGTTATTTGTCTTCAAATATAAAGCTAAACCTGCACCAACTTGACCGCCACCAGCCATCATTAAGATTGGTAATAAGTAGTTAATTCCGGCACTTGGTCCATTTGGATCATTTAATAGCACATGAATTGGTGTTAAAGCTTGGTGTAATCCAACAGATACAATCGGCAAGAAGCCTGCTGCTAAAATATATCCACCTACAACACCTAATTGTTCATAAACAAAATTCAATACTGTATAAATTCCTTGTGTTAAAGCTGCACCAGCAGGTTGAATCAATAAGATTGAAATAAATGCTCCAATAATTAAAGTACATAATGGTGTTAAGAAAGTTCTTAACATTTGAGGCATTTTCTTATCAATCCATCTTTCTAAGTAAGCTACTACAATCCCCATCATTAAAGCTGCTAGCAAACCACCAGCACCTGGGTTAAATGGTTTCCCAGTAAATGGTAATACAACATTTTGTGTGTCAGTTTTTAATAACAATGGCATTGTAGAAATACCTAATGACATAGATCCTGCAATCGCTCCTAAAATAGGAGTTCCTTTAAATTCTTTTGCCGCATTGTATCCAACATATAACGGTAAGAAACCAAATAGTCCCCATCCCATTGTACGAATTGCTTGATACCACCATTCAAAGTTATAAGCATTTCCAGTTGTTACATTAATAACATTTGAAATCCCATTAATTAAACCAGCTGCAATAATACCTGGTAACAGCGGAACAAAAATATTAGCAATATGCTCTAAAAATCTTTGTACTGGACCGTTGTGAGCTGCTTTATTTTCTTTTTTATTCTTTTTCGCTAAATCTTCAGCATTTACTTCATCCACACTTCCTAAAGCAATACCTGTCAACTCGGCAAATTCTCTTCCCACTTCTGTAACCTTACCAGGTCCTAAAACAATTTGTACACCTTTATCTCTTTCTACTACACCTAGAACTCCTTCGACATTTCTTAATGATGCTACATCAATTTTTGATGTGTCTGACACCATTAATCGAAGGCGTGTCATACAAGTAGAATTGCTATAAACATTTTCCTTATTCCCAACACTATTTAAAATTGCTTCTGCTGTTTTTCTCGGTTCCATAAAATTACCCCCTTATTTTTTCATCGCTTTTACAATGTTCATATGATTTTCTTTTAATAAATTTATGGATTCTTCAGGTGTAATCCCGTGTAATTGCGATAATATTGCCACTTTCAAATCATAATCCGTTGCTTCTAACTTCAGAACAGCCTCTTCTTTTTCAATTCCTGTTACTTTTTCCAAAATAGTAGCTGCTCGTTGTCTTAATTTCTGATTTGTTGGTTGAACATCGACCATATATCCTTTAAAAATTTTACCAATATGAATCATTGCTGTTGTTGTAATCATATTTAATATAATTTTTTGAGCAGTGCCTGCCTTCATTCTCGTTGAACCTGTCACGACTTCTGGACCAGTAATAGCTTCAATCCCTACTGTCGCAACTTGACTAATTTTCGATTGAGGAGAATTAGAAATTGCTCCTGTAAAACAACCTTTTTGGCTGGCATAAATTAATCCAGAAACAACATAAGGCGTCCTGCCACTTGCACTAATTCCAATTACAACATCTGCTGCTGAAAGATGAATTGCTTCTAATTGTTTTTGAGCTAACTCTTCATCATCTTCCGCTCCTTCTATAGCATTTCTCAACGCTGTATCTCCACCAGCAATTAACCCAACGACCATTTCTGGAGAAACTCCAAACGTTGGAGGACACTCACTTGCATCTAATACTCCTAGTCTTCCTGAAGTACCCGCTCCGATATAGATGAGTCGCCCACCTCTCTCGAAGCTTTCAATAACTGCGTTCGTTACTTGCTCGATAGAAGGAATACATTTTTCGATAGCGTTTGTAATCATCTGATTTTCATCATTCATATATATTAAAATATCTTTTACAGATTGTG
>CALATC010000083.1 GCA_937891475.1 uncultured Granulicatella sp.
CACCAACAGAATTTGTCGATGAGCCGATTTTTTTCTTTTGGAATTTTAGAAGGGATGAGCGGAATTCCTCAACTGAGTAATTAAAAACAGAGCTATTCCATTTTAAAAACGTTTATGGTACAGTATATGCGTAGAAAGTTTGAAAGCGGTGGCGATCTCTTAATAAGGTAGGTGATGCTTATGAGCATTGAATTAAATCTACTAGGAAGGAGGTTGCGATTTGTCAAACTATGAAGTGTTGACATTGATAGGTACATTTGCCATGGTACTATTGGCATTGTTATCATTGATTGTCAAAATCATAGAAATAACGACAAAAAAATAACACCGCTCACAACTTTGACGAGTTGAGTGGTGTTATTTATGTCATTCAATAAGCCACCGTCTTTTTAACGGTCTACAAGAGAGTCGAGTTCCCGCTCGGCTCTTTTTGTATCTAAAGTATAACAGAATCTAAAAAATATGTAAATAATTCTAGCTATATCTTACTTTTTGTTCGACAAATCCTATCGATGTATTAGTTTAAGTATCGAAATTCCATTATGGTGCAAATAAAAATTCATTATGCTTCTAAATTAAAATAATTCATCAAGTAATGAGCTAATCCATCTTGATCATGTGGAAGTGGAGTAATGTCGTCAGCAATTGCTTTTAGGCTATCGATGGCATTATTCATCGCAACGCCGTGCCCAGCAAATTCAATCATTTCTAAGTCATTATCTTCATCACCAAAAGCTAAAACATCTTCCGTTGGAATTCCATAATATCGAGATAAATGTTGGATTCCAGTAGACTTATCAATACCATAAGTTACAATCTCTAGGCAAGGCATATCGCCTCCCCAAGTACGCACATCAATCGTGTGTCCATAACGTTGCTTAATTTTTTCTTTAATGAAAGGTTGTTTTTCAATACTAGAAAAAACGGTAATAGCTGTTGGCTTTTCTAGTAATTGCGTATCTTTTTGTAATAAGATAGGTTGTTGATCTTTTGGATAGTAAGGTGAATCAGGAATATTTTCAATGGTAGCATATAAATGATGCTTTCCTTCAACCATGAAATAATCACATTCTAATTCTTTATGAAAATCTAACATGTCAAAAACGATTTCTTCATCTAATGTTACGTGAAATTCTCCTTGCCAATTTTCGTCATTTGGAATATGGCATAGGGCACCATTGAAGTTTACTAGCGGTCCACCTAATCCTAATTCTTCATATAAATATTTTGAACTTCGATAAGGACGACCTGTTACAATCGCAACTTTATGTCCAAGTTCTGTTAAGCGGTGTAATGTTTGAATCGTAATAGGACTAAATTCAGATTGCCCATTTAATGTTGTGCCATCTAAATCTAGTGCAATTAATTTTGGTTTCATTTTTTCCTCCTGTAGTTATCTATTTAATCGATTTTAATTGACGGAAACTTGTCAATTTAGTTACAATATCCTTATGAGTGTACCATATTTTTTATAAAATATGAAGAAAGAGGTTAGTTATGATTATTATTCAAGAAAAAGTTATTGAAAATATCCCAATTTTAGAAATTGTTCAAGATGAAAATAAAGATAAAGTGATTCCAACCGTTGTTTGTTACCATGGTTGGACTGGTAGTAAGGAAAACTGTATTCACTATGGAGCCATGCTTGCTAAAAATGGCATGCGCGCCATTTTACCAGATCAGCTATATCATGGTGAGCGAAAAACATCTGAATTAAATGGCTTTGAATTATGGGAAATTATTGGGCAAAATGTTAAAGAATTTCCAACATTAGTGGGTGCATATCAAAAAGAAAACTTAGTTGAAAATAAAATCGGAGCAATTGGTTTCAGTATGGGTGGAATGACAACTTATGCGTTATTGAAACATTTTCCATTTTTATACGCTGCTGTTAGTTTAATGGGAAATGCAGATCCAGTTGAATTTGCAAAATGGTCGATTACTTCTGCTTGGATGAAAGACAAACCAGCAGTAGAATTAACTCCTGATTTAATGGATAAATATATTCCAATGTTACAAAGTTTATCATTAGCAGATACACCAGAAAAAATTGCAGGTCGTCCAGTATTAATTTGGCATGGACTAGAAGATAAAAAAGTTCCATATGCATTAAACCGTGCATTTTACGAAAAGATTAAAGATGAACCGTATGCGGGTCGTGTGAAATGGATTGAAACACCAGATGTGCCACACTTTGTTACGTTTAAAGCCATTGAAGCATCTGTAGAATTTTTAAAAGAATCATTAGTAGAGGAGTAATCGTATGAGTGAAACACCAGAATCAATGAAGGAAAAAATTTTAGAAGCGTTAGAAACAGTGATTGACCCTGAATTAGGAATTGATATTGTTAATTTAGGATTAATTTATGGAGTAGAGCTAAATGAAGAAGGACATTGCCAAGTGAATTTAACACTGACAACAATGGGATGTCCATTAGCTGATATTATTACAGATGAAATTCATCGTGCATTAAAGGGAATTGAAGAAATCAAAACCATCGATGTTAAATTAGTTTGGTACCCAGCTTGGTCTCCAGAAAAAATGTCTCGTTATGCGAGAATTGCACTAGGAATTCGATAATGAATAGAAAAAGAAGGCTTAAAATCTACTCATGATTTTAAGCCTTTACTATTGTATGTTAATCTTCACCAGGTCGCATTGGGCGTTTATATTTACTTTTTGCTTCTTGACGAATGACCGTTTGAGGACTCTTTCTTCCAGAGTTATACGTTTTAAAAATTTCTTGCATTCGTTGATCATCAAATAATTCAAGATTTTTGTCGACAAAATGTAGGGCATCTTGCTGCCAATCTGAATGATAATAATTAAATAATTCTGCAACAGCCATTCTTTTGTCTGTAGCACTTCCTTGGAAGTTTGGATCTGTTATTTCTGCTAAATATTGTTGCATTTTTGCAATTTTTTCTTTATCAAATTCAACCATAAATCTTCGCCTCTTTTCGTTTGTATTGTAACATAATTTGTAGGTCTAAAAAAGAAAAATTTATCGTTACCATGAGAGAATCCTATCATTTTTCCAAGGGTATGACTGTCAAAATTTTGTATATTTTAGTATACTATATAATTGAGTATGTATATAGAAAAGAGGAGTAAAATGGCGAAGGATATGACATCTGGAAATCCGATGAAATTAATATCACGGTTTACGTTACCATTGTTAATAGGAAATGTTTTTCAACAGTTCTATAATATGGCTGATACTTATTTTGTGGGTCGATATATTGGAGTACAAGCTCTTGCAGCTGTCGGATCAACAGGAAGTATTGTTTTCTTTATTATAGGCTTTGCTATCAGTATGACGGCAGGTTTAGCGATTCCTCTTGCTCAGAAATATGGCGCTAAAGATATGCAAGGAGTAAAAAGAAGTTTCTATGTTTCAACATTAATTTCTGTAGGTGCTTCAATTATATTGACGACATTAAGTATGTTGTTTTGCCGTCAAATATTAGAAATCATGCAAACTCCTCCAGAAATTATCGATTATGCTTATGAGTATTTAATGGTGATTTTTGCTGGGATTTTTGCTCAAATTGCTTTTAATTTACTATCGAATATTATTCGAGCCATTGGAGATGCGAATACACCTCTTTATTTCTTAGTACTTTCTTGTGTACTAAATATTTTATTAGATTATGTATTTATTGTTCATTTAAATATGGGTGTTGGAGGTTCTGGATTTGCAACTGTAGTCAGTCAATTATTCTCTGCCATTTGCTGTTATATGTATATTAAAAAGAAAATTCCAATTTTACATATAAAAAAAGAGTCACTTTATTTTACAAAAGATTTTTTATTCCACCATATGAATATCTCGTTTCCAATGGGATTTCAATCTTCTATTATTGCGATTGGAACCATTACGGTGCAAATTGTATTAAATCGTTTAGGACATGAAGCGGTGGCTGGCTATACAGCTGCACAAAAGATTGACCAATTAGGAATCTTACCTATGATGTCATTTGGAATTACAATGGCGACTTATTCAGCTCAAAATTATGGAGCAAAATTATATGATCGCATTTGGAAAGGTGTTAGAGATTGTATTAAACTTTCTCTTACATTTAGTTTTTGCGTAGGATTTATATTAATTCTATTTAGTCCATATTTTATGAGAATGTTTGTAGGTGTGGGACATGAATCGGTAGTGGAATATGGTAGACTTTATATTTTAGCTAATTCTTCATCCTATGGTATTTTGTCATTATTATTTATTTATCGTTATACATTACAAGGTGTAGGAAAAACTGTGATTCCAACAATTGCAGGAATTATGGAGTTAATGATGCGAGTTTTTGCTGCATTAGTGTTAACCAAAATTTTTGGCTATATTGGATTAACAACTGCTAATCCTTTAGCGTGGTTTGGTTCCTTAGTTCCATTAGCCATTACTTATTATGCATTTAAAAGAAAATATCAACGTTATAGTTAGTTCAAGGAGGGGTATGAATGAAATCAGATATTCAAATTGCTCAAGAAGCTGTTATGAAACCAATTCGTGAAATTGCTTCAAGCATTGGCTTAAATGATGAACAAATCGAGTTTTATGGGAAATATAAAGCAAAAATTGATGTTAATCGAATTTCTAAAGAGAAAAAAGGCAAATTAGTATTAGTGACAGCTATGAGTCCAACTCCTGCTGGAGAAGGAAAATCAACCGTTACGATAGGATTAGCGGATGCTTTTACAAAATTAGGTAAAAAATCTATTATTGCGCTTCGGGAGCCTTCATTAGGACCTGTAATGGGCATTAAAGGAGGAGCTTGCGGTGGAGGATATGCGCAAGTTGTTCCAATGGAAGAAATTAATTTACATTTTACCGGAGATATGCATGCATTAACTTGTGCTACTAATGCACTAGCAGCATTCATCGATAATCATATTTATCAGGGAAATGAATTACAAATTGATAGTAGAAGAATTATTTGGAAAAGAGCAGTGGACTTAAATGATCGATCTTTGCGACAAGTCATTGTAGGATTAGGAGGTCCGATTCAAGGAGTTCCACGTGAAGATGGATTTGATATTACGGTTGCTAGTGAAATGATGGCGATTTTATGTTTGGCGACAGATTTAAATAACTTAAAACAACGATTAGAAAATATTGTTATTGGGTACACTTTTGAAAAAGTTCCCGTTACGGTGAAAGATTTAAATGTTCAAGGAGCTTTAACATTATTATTAAAAGATGCGTTAAAACCGAATTTAGTTCAAACATTAGAACATACGCCTGCAATTGTTCATGGTGGGCCGTTTGCCAATATTGCACATGGATGTAATAGTGTGATAGCGACCAATGCAGCTCTAGCACTTGGAGAAATTGTTGTAACAGAAGCTGGATTTGGAGCTGATTTAGGAGCTCAGAAATTTTTAGATATTAAAGTTCCTCAATTACAAAAAGCACCTGATGTAGTTGTCATTGTGGCTACGATTCGTTCGCTTAAAATGCATGGAGGCGTTTCCCTTTCTGGATTAACAGAAG
>CALATC010000084.1 GCA_937891475.1 uncultured Granulicatella sp.
TGCCTAACTGTTCGTTTACTTTTTTCAAAAGTTCTAAAATAGATTCGGTTGTTTTTGGGTCTAATGCACTTGTTGCTTCGTCACATAATAGAACATCTGGATCATTTGCTAGCGCTCTAGCAATCGCAACCCTTTGTTTTTGTCCCCCAGATAATTGTCTTGGGTAACTTGTAATTTTGTCTTCCAATCCTACTAAGTGTAGAAGTGACTCAACTTTTTCCTTAATTTGCGCTTTAGATAATCCTGAGCGTTTTAATGGAAAGGCAACATTCTCAAATACAGATAAAGTATTCATCAAATTGAAATGTTGGAAAATCATTCCGATTTTTTTACGAGCATCTCTTAATTGAGCCTCTTTTAAACTTGTTAACTCCACTCCTGAAACCGTTACTGTTCCATTTGTTGGACGTTGTAATAAGTTGATAGTACGTACTAATGTACTTTTCCCAGCACCACTATAACCGATAATTCCATAAATATCGCCATCTTCAATCGTAATATTTACTTGCTTCACAGCTTCAACGGTTTTACCTGATTGCTGAAATGTCACATCAATATTTTTTAATTCAATCATTCGTTTCTCCTTTCAAGCAAATAAAAAGCCCGCTCTTTGGTTTTACTCACCAACCAAAGGACGAGTTCTCTCGTGTTACCACCTTTATGCACAGAATTCTCACAAATTCTGCCTCAATCAGTTCATTTAAACTGAAAAGCTATATCGGGCTTTCCCGTAATCGTCTCATCATTCAACGATTAGCACTCAAAGGCCATCTTCAAAGCTTCAACTATTATCTCTTTTCACCAAACCGAGACTCTCTAAAACAGATTCACTTTTACTCTCCTTGTCACAGTGCGTTATGACTATGAATTTAGGATACCAACAAACTCCGTTACAGTCAATTTCTAGATTACTATCACTTGTTATAAGTTTTACTTATATACTTTTTCTTGCATATCCCTCTTCTTTTTTCTACAATGAACTTACGAGGTGATATACATGAACAATTTAATTTCTTATAAAAAAATGCCACTATGGACTGCAGAAACTTTGCCTGAACCGTTTAAAAAAATGCATAATACAAAGGTTGGAACTTGGGCTCAACTGCATATTTTAAAAGGAGAAATCACATTTGAATTTTTAAACGAGGATGGTAGCGTTAGTGATACTGTACTGCTAAATGCGACTACTCCTATTTCATTGGTGGAACCACAACAGTGGCATCGAATTGCTAAAGCAAGTGACGATATCGAATGCTATTTAGAATTTTTCTGTAAAAAAGAAGATTATTTTGCAAAAAAATATGGCTATACTAAGACTCACTCTGAAGTATTAACTGCTCAACCGCTGATTCCAAAAGGGCGTGTACTTGACTTAGGAAGTGGAGAAGGTCGTAATAGCTTATACCTTGCTTCATTAGGATATGACGTCACTTCATTGGATTGGAATGTTCCAAGCTTACAAAAATTACAAGAAGTAGCTACTCAAGAAGGACTTTCACTTGAAGTTGATCCATATGACATTGAATGTGCCGATATTCCTGGCGGACAATATGATTGGATTGTATCAACCGTTGTATTGATGTTCTTACATGAAGAAGTCATTCCAGATGTCATTGAGAATATGCAATCTCACACAGCTTCTGGTGGCTATAATTTAATCGTCGCCGCTATGTCAACTGAAGATGCACCTTGTCCTGTGAATTTCCCATTTACTTTTAAAGAAGGCGAATTACTAGATTATTATGCCGGGTGGGAAATTTTAAAATATAATGAAGACTTTGGAGAACTCCATAAAACAGACGAAAACGGCAATCGTCTACGCTTCAGATTTGCGACATTATTAGCGAAGAAAGGTTAAGGAAAGAAGCTATGGTTTTAGAAAACAAACTTCATTTGACCGATTCTGTAGAACTTGCCCGAGTTGAAGAAAAGATTAGTAAGAAAAAAGCGATTGAATTATTTAAAAATCCTATACTGGATCAATACGAAGTCGGTTCTTACAAAATGCTTTCAGCCATTCACGCTTATTTATTCGAAGATATCTATGATTTTGCCGGAAAAATACGAACAGTCAATATAGCAAAAGGACATTTTCGATTTGCGTCTGTCATGTATTTAGAAGAAGCTTTAAAAAATATTGAAAAAATGCCTCAATCAACCTTTGATGAAATTATTGAAAAATATATTGAGATGAATATCGCTCATCCATTTCGTGAAGGTAACGGTAGAAGTGCTAGAATTTGGTTAGATTTACTATTAAAGAAGGAATTACAACAAGTCATTGACTGGAGCAAGGTAGATAAGGAAGATTATTTACTTGCAATGGAAAGAAGCCCTATTAAAGATATCGAAATTAAGTATCTGTTAAAACAAGCTTTAACAAATGATATTCATAATCGAGTTCTTTATATGAAAGGAATTGATTATAGTTATTATTACGAAGGATATACAATCTATAAAGCTGAAGAGTTATAAAGTAAAAAAATGGAAATTTGAGCTTATAGTCTCAAATTTCCATTTTATGTTTTTTACTACTATAAAAACTTATTAAAATAATTCTATCTAGAAATTCGCAGTTGAATTAAGACTGCAGCTTTTTGGATAAATGGGATAAATGAAATAATACGATGTACTACTTTCCATCGGTTTGGATATTGTGCCATTGTATAATCAAAACTCAATAATTCTGCATGTTTACCAAATAAATCAAACAATTCTTCTTTAGAAGAAAGTCCCCAATACATTTTAACTCTCTGATTTCTAAATTCTTTTTGTTTATTTTTAGTTGCAATCATATGATGTTGTAACGTATCAAAATAACATTCATATTGATGAAATTCTCTCTCTAAGTTTGTTGCTAATTCCTTTATATCATTTGTATTAAAGTACATTAACACTCCTTCAATAATGAATAAATAATCTCCTTTTGGATATTGTTCTTTAACAATTTGAATCCATTTATCATCTAATATTGAGTTAGCAATCATCTGTGAAGTAGCTGTTTCTTCAAAAAACTCTTGTCTTAATGTAATGACATCTAAAAAGTCTACACTGAAAAATGGAATATCTTCTGCTCCAATTCTTCCTTGCCTATCATCTAAACCACAACCTAATTGAATGATGACTGGATGTTCATGAGTCTTTATGAAATTCTTGCAGCAATCATCAAAATATTTCGTTCTTAAACAAACTCCGATTCGGTCAAAAAAAGAAACACTTACCATTGATGGAACTTGCTTCATCATTTCTTCGGCTTTTTGATCAATAAATAACCGATTCTTTTGCGAACCTTCTAACGCTTTTGCTTGTAATGTCATTAGCATCGTTTTAGATACTTTATTTTCAAATAATTCTCCCATTGTATCAACTCCTTTTTTAGGCATCCCTAAACTTTATCTCATTCTACTCTTTTCTTTTTCCATTTTCAATACCCTTTTAACATAAAAAATCCTGCTAGTAATTTCTTACTAACAGGATTTAACTTACATTCTTTGATTAAATTTTCTAATAGCTGTTCTCTTCAACTGCTTGATTTTTAATAATTTTTACAATACGACTTGTACCTAAACGACTAGCACCTAATGAAATGAATTTTTCTGCATCTTCTAAGCTAGAAATTCCACCTGCAGCTTTGATTTTCACTGAAGGTCCTACATGTTCTTTCATTAAAGCTACTGCTTCAAATGTAGCTCCACCTGTTGAAAATCCAGTTGATGTTTTAATATACTCTGCTCCTGCACGAGTCACTACTTTACATAATTCAATCAATTCTTCTGTTGTTAATAAACAAATTTCTACGATCACTTTCAAGATTCTTCCTTGACAAGCTTCATGAATTTGACGAATTTCTTCTTCTACTAAGTCGAAGCGTTTATTTTTTACATCCGTAATATTGATGACCATATCGATTTCACTTGCTCCATTAGCAACTGCATCTTTTGTTTCAAAAACTTTTACACTTGTTGTTGAATATCCATTAGGGAATCCAATAACCGTACAAATCGGTAATTTACCTTCGACATATTCTGCTGCTTGTTTGACATAACTAGCAGGAATACAAGCTGAAGCTGTTCCATAATGAATTGCATCATCTAAAATTTGTTGAATTTCTTCCCATGTTGCATTTTGTGTTAATAAGGTATGATCGACGGTTGCTAAAATTTCTTTTAATTCCATTTGATTCACCTATCCTTATGCGTTTTGACGGTCTTGTGCAATTAAGTTACGTAAAGCTTGTACGGCAACTGTAATTGCTGCTTCTGTATCATGAACGATTGGATTTTCTAATCCTGCAGCATTTCTTTCTTGATTTCCAACTACTAAGAATGTTGAACCAACTCTTACTCCTAAATGACTAGCTACTACAAATAAAGCTGCTGATTCCATTTCTGAAGCTTTTACTCCAAGACGTTTCCAAGCTTCCCATTTTTGTTGTAATTCATAGCTAACTGGCATTACTTCTGGTTCATGTTGCCCATAAAATGAATCTTTACATTGAACAATACCTGCATGAGTTGTATAGCCTAATGTTTTACCAGCTTGTAATAATGCTGTTACAACATCATAGTTCGCAACGGCTGGGAATTCGATTGGCGCATATTCACGAGTTGTTCCTTCTGTACGAATTGCACCTGTAGCAATCACGATATCTCCACCTTTTACGTCGATATCAATTCCTCCACAAGTTCCAACACGAACGAATGTATCTGCACCACTTCTCACTAATTCTTCTAAAGCGATAGAAGCTGATGGTCCACCAATCCCTGTTGAAGTCACACTAACTTTTTCTCCATCTAAGTATCCTGTATATGTTACATATTCACGGTTATCTGCTACTAATTTTGCATCTTCAAAATGTTCAGCAATTTTCGCACAACGTTTAGGATCTCCTGGTAAAATAACGTATTTACCTACATCTCCTTTACGAATGTTTAAATGATATTGTAATCCTTCTTCTGAATAATTTTGCATCTCTTCTCCTCCTTATAGGTATCATTTGAATACCTTAACTGTAAGATTATAGCATATTTTTATACTTTTTGAAAACGTTCGCTAAAAAAATCAAAAAGAAAAGACTCCCTATAGTAGTATACACCCTATAACTTACTTCACAGGTCTACCAGCGCCCTATACTACTATATTAAGGAAGTCTAATTCTTTTCGTTCTCTCATAAACACACGCCCAACAGAAAAGACTTTCCTTAGTAGTAAGGGGAATAGTAGCCACTCTTCTGGCTACTATTCCTAGGAAATTTTGAGACCTCAGGCTCAAAATTTAGCCATGAGACTTGCTTCGCAAGGCTGCTGGCGTCCTATACTACTATTTAGGAAAGTCTAATTCAATCTTTTAAGCTTCTGTTGTTGCTTCCACTGTTCCTTCAGATACAATTCCTTCCGCTAACTCTTCAGTAGCTTCAACGAATTCTTCTGTTTGAACTGGTGTAGAAGTGCTTGTTTCCATATTACGGTAACGAGCCATACCTGTACCAGCAGGAATAATCTTACCGATGATAACAT
>CALATC010000085.1 GCA_937891475.1 uncultured Granulicatella sp.
AGTTGATATTCTTCAGGAAAATGTTCTAAAATATATTCATTTATCTCTTTATCGAGTTCAGCTGATATCTTTTTCTGAAGTTGATATTCTTCCATACATTCTTTAATTAGAAAACGGTCCACTGTAGATAGTTTACCTTCCATAGCTTCAATTAATTGTCTAGTAGATGCTTTTATTCTACCATGTATGCAACTTTCAACATTGTCTTCATTAATAACTTCACCATCAATAAATAAAGTTAACAATGCTTGTCCTGTCTTGCAGAAAATATCTGTTAAGTAACTTGTTATTTTAATATTAGCCCTTTGTAGAATAACATGGATATGATTTTTTATTTGAGTTAAACGCTGTTTTACTGAGAGACGATAACGAGTTAAATAACGTAATTGAAGCACTTCTTGAGAAGGAATATAAGATTGGTTAATTAAACCACACCGACCAAGTTGTGCAATCCACTCAGTATCTTTGACGTCTGTCTTACGACCAGGGACATTTTTAATATGTTGAGGATTGGCAAGTATTAATTCTAAGTTGGAATCTGAAAAGATGTTGAAAAGAGGAATCCAATATTGTCCTGTACTTTCAAAAAAAACATGGGTAACTTGATGTTCAAGTAGCCAATCAAGAGCTGCATTTAATTCTTTAGTTGTGGTACCAAAGGTTGTTTGATATTTTTTAGGTTCATTTGAAGTTAGAGGACCATCTAAAATACAACAAACAATGGATTTTTGATGTACATCAATTCCACAACATACTGGGTGCATTACTTGCATAATAAAACCTCCTATTCTAATTGTTTAAGAACAATGGAACAGGAGGTGAAATGTAATTTTATTTTCATGCTCTAAGCATAATCGAGTTTTCTCATGACCCCTGTTCATCCAGTTTTACCTACAGGAACGACAATTCCCCAATAATTCGAACGGATTAGTATTGTTCTCTAAGGTAAGTATAGTACCAAATTTTGTTTCTGTCATGAGTAAGACGGTGAAACCGTCTTGGAGTTTTACCTGTAATATAATCCAATAAACCTATCGGATTATATTACTTTGGCGGCAAAAAAGTCTTGTCTATTTTTCTTATTCATCTTTCACATTAAATCCGAACAAAATTCTCGATATTTCTAAGAAGTTATTATATCTCGTATCTTATTTCCTTTTAGATTTTTTACAATAGTTTTTGCGATTCTTCTCACAATAAATCACAAAATCTCTTCTTTTTAATATAACTTACACTATCATCAATAGTTTTCCTATATTCTGTACCCTCAAGTACTTTTCCAACTTTGTGTTGTTAATTCAAAATAAAAAACTAGAACAGACTTTTTTTAGTAGCAAAAGTAATATTATCCGATATATATCGGATAATATTACAGGGGAATTTCGAGACCGAGGCTCGAAATTTAGCCATGAGACAGCGTTAGCTGGCTGCTGGCGACCTTGCAATTAAAGGAAGTCTGTTCTAGTTTTTAAATTACAACCGCTGATATACATTATATAAATTAATAAATAGTAAGACGATCATCAATAAATGGTAACAAGTTAGTACTTGTTGGTGGGTTAATTTCTTTTGAATTTTTGTTCCAAAATATCCCCCTAAAAATGCAAAAACAATAATCAAAATGACTAATAACCCATTCCATTCAATCTGATGCAGATGCGTTAAGATCGAACCCATTTTCATAATTTGCGCAAAGAAAATCATTTGAATCGAATAAAATGCTGCTTCTTTTGATTTCATCGAAAAGAAATATAATAACAGCACAATATTCAAAGGCCCTCCGCCAATTCCAAGAAAGACAGATACTAAACCTACACTCCACCCTAAAACCATAATCCCAAATAAATGGTTTAAAGAATGTGTCGAAATTTTTTCTTGGAAAAAAGCATACACAATAATTCCCAAAAGAATAATCACTAATAAAATCGATTGAGATAGACTAACGAATCGATTTCCCCAATATTGTAAAGCCATCTGGAAAATTTGTTCACCAGATAGTCCTCCTATAATTGAACCTATCGAAAGCCCCAATGAGATTTTTCGCTGACTATTTTTTACATCATCCCATCTTTTATAGAGCGAAACAATACACATGGAAAATACTGCAATCGTCGAATACACACTAATCATCACTGCTTGATCTAACCCAACAAAATCAAAAGCAGGTTTAATAATAATTCCTCCACCTAATCCCGTTATTGCGCCAATAAAGGTCGCAATCCAGACGATGATGCTATAAATTGCTACGTACATATGATTCCTCCTCAAAACGGACACAACGAAATCCCATATGACTTGTTGTAGACGTTACAAAGGCGCCATTTCTAGCAGCTACTCGATATCGATTACAATAGGAACAATGACATAAAAAGGATCCCCCACGAATGGCAAATTCTCCACTAGGTTTGATTGAATCCAGAGAGATTCTCTCTTCTACTAAAGGTAAAACAATTCCTCTTGGATGACTACACCATTCCCAAACATTTCCAATCATTTGATACAATCCAAAATCATTCGGTTCAAATGAATACACAGGAGCTGTTCCTACAAATCCATCTAATGCATCATTGACATTTGGAAAATCTCCTTGCCATGTGTTTGCACGGTAGCCTGATTCAGGTACTAAATCCTCTCCCCAAGGATAAGTACTCGTACTCATTGCTCGTGCTGCATACTCCCATTGCACTTCAGTTGGCAATTGCAGGTTAGCCCATTTACAAAAAGTGATAGCATCTTCTAATGCAATATGAACGACTGGATGATCTTCGATTCCATCTATACTAGAACCTTCTCCAAATGGATGAGCCCAATTAGCGTTTGGCACGACTTTCCACCAAGGTGAGCCTGTTACATGAGGATAATTCTCCCTTTTTTCCTCAGATAATAATAAATGAAATACATAGGAATCTCCTAATCTCTCCGCTAAAGTTTGATAACCAGTTGCTTGTACAAATTCTAAAAATTCTGCATTTGTCACTGGAGTTTTTGCCATTTCAAATGCATGAACTTCTTTTTCTACAGCGGGTCCTTCATAATCTTCTACAAAACCTTGATGAGAAGAATCTCCCATTAAAAATTTCCCTGCTGGTATTTGAACAAATTCCATTATGCTTCCTCCTTATAAAGAGTCGCACGAATCGCTTCTACTGGCACTTGGTGTAATTGTCCATCTTTTACAAATCCTTCCGGACGATTTTGTAAATACTGTACTAATTTCGCTGTTAACTCTTCGATAACTGGAGCATAACTTTCTTCTGTTATTAAATTCTTCATTTCATTTGGATCCGTTGGCATATGGAATAATTGAAATTCATTCTTTACAGGATACCAAATGAATTTCCAATCTTGAGTTAAGACAAATTGACAAGAATCTTCTCCCTTACTATGTTCCCCATGGAAATCTTGTCTCCAACCTTCATAATGTCCAAATAATAATTGCTTCACACTCTTTCCATCCACTTCTACATGTTCTCCAAGTGCTAAATCCACTAATGAAGGGAAAATATCTTGTAATTTTACTAATTGTTTAATCGTTTTGTGACTGGCTGCAATAATATTTCCTGGATCATAAATAAACGATGGAACTTTAATACTTCCTTGATAAGGGTACGCTTTTCTAAATAAATAATGTTCTCCTAATTGATCCCCGTGATCGGATACGAACCAAATAATCGTATTTTTATCTAAATCAAATTCTTCCAACGCTGTTAAGAAACGGCTAATTTGATTATCGATATGAGAAACTAATCCATAATAAGCCGCTAACATTCTTTTTTGAGCGTCTGGTTTTAATTTTCCACGATGAGCATATAAGTCTGGTATTTTTTCTTCTAGTCGTTCCCAGTTTCCAATATGCAAATCTGTTTCATCTGGCAATGCATCTATATATAAATCATAAAAATATTTTGGAGGATTTAAAGGTGCATGAGGTTTTTCAAATGACATTTTTAAGAAAAATGGCACAGAAGGATCTCGACGTTTTAAAAATTGAATAGATTCGCTAACTACCCAGTTTGTTGGATGATATTTTTCTGGTAATTCCCAAGGACGAACATCCCACGAATTACAATTGACACCATCATCAATCATATCAATATCGTGGCCCAATTCTTTTTTCAAAAATTCTAAATAATCACTAGAAGCTTCAAAGTTTTGTCCATAAGCTTTCTCATATTTTCGATCGACATGTAAATACCCATCATGTAATACAACATGGTCAAATCCCATTCTTTTTCTTGAAGGGTAAACGTGCATTTTCCCAATACACTCTGTTTGGTATCCCCAATCTCTAAATGTTTGAGGTAATGTATTCGTATAATTCCAAGGAACTTCGTCTTCATACCCTACACGACCCGTAGAAGACTGATCCATTCCGGTTAATAAGGCTGCACGTGCTGGTACACAACTCGGAACAGGAGAATAGGCTTGTTCGAAATTATATCCCAAAGAAGCCATCATATCTAAAGTCGGTGTTATCGCAAAATGATTTGGATCATTAAACGATAGTGCATCGGCTCTCATCTGATCCACCATTAATAAAATAACATTTGGTTTTTGTTTCATATTTTTCACTCCCATTTCTTACGTATTTTTATTATAAACGATTGTATTTTTGATAGAAAGATAAAAAGAACGCTAAATATTGCTTGTTTTTATAAATATATTGTTTTCTTTGACAAAAAACGAATACTAGAATCCCAGAAATTTCCTAAAAGTAGCAAGGTCGCCAGCAGCCTCGCTTAGCGAGTCTCATGGCTAGAATTCGATCCTTGGTCTCGAATTCTCCCTGTAAAATAAGCCACAATGGCTTATTTTACTTTTGCTACGGAGAAATTTTCTGAGATTCTAGTATTCTACATCATTTACATATCTATCAAATATCATGGTTAAAAGGTGAAAAACACATTAAAGATTTCATTCAATGAATAAGAGCATAAAAACCATTTTCACTGTAGCATCAGTCATATAAGCCTGTTTGGCTTATAT
>CALATC010000086.1 GCA_937891475.1 uncultured Granulicatella sp.
CTTTTTCGATTTTTTCTTCAGCATCCATACCATAGTCTGCTGCTAATAATTCAATCGCATCTTTCGATAATCCTTGGTTTAATGTTGCCATTACTCCTAATAAGAATAATTTTTTAATAATTTCTGCTGGTTCACGTTTAATCTTTTTAGCTAATTCAGCAACTGTCATTCCATCTGTATATACTAATACATCTGGTAATTCATGGAATTTACGTGCTGGAACTGCTGGTTTTTGTTCAGCATTTTTTTGTTGTTTACGATTATTTTTTTGATGACGATTTTTCTTATTAAAGTTTTCTTGTTGATTACGTTCGCCACCACGTTTTTGATTTCCACGTTTGAAATCATTATTCTTTTTAGATTCACGATGATTTGAATATGATTCTTCATCACGTGACTGATGTTTTGGTCCTTTGTTTGCTACTTTTTCTTGTTTTTGCATAAATTCCTTCTTATGTCCATTTTTATTTTGATTTGGTTGATGATTTTTATCCTGTTGTTTTGGTGAATGTGCTGGTTTATGTTCAGCTTTTTTCACTGCTTCTTTTTTAGCAGTTTCCTTTTTAGGTTGCGCTGCTTCTTTTTTTGCCTCTACTTTTTTAGGCACAGGATTTTCTTTCTTTTCAACAACTTTTTTTGGAGCTTCTTTCTTTGTTGAAATTGAAGCTTTAATTGTTGCGATTTCTCCATCTTCCATTGTTGACATATGGCTGTTATAACTAATGCCTAATTGTTTTGCTTTTTCGATAATGTCCTTACTAGGTAGTTTTAACTCTTTTGCAAGTTCATATACACGTGTTTTTGACATACGTTCACCTTCCTATTCGTTCATATCGTTAAATCCTTTCATCTTCATAAGACTTTTTGTAAAACCTTGATCAGCAATTGCGATAATCGAACGTTGTTTTCCAATCGCCTGCGAAACTTCTTCCGTTGTAAATTGCTGAATAAAAGGGATTTCATAATATTCACATTTGTTTTTGATTTTCTTTACGGTATTCTCACTACTATTTGTTGTACAAATAACGAGATTCACTTTTTCTTTTTGAATACTTTGCAGTACTTGCTCTTCTCCAGATATTAGTTTACGAGCACGAGTCGCCATACCTAATAAATTGAGAGCTTTCTTTTTATCAATGCTTTCCATCACTAAATAACTCTTTTCTAGCTTTTTGGTGATCCACATATTGCAATAGTTCTTCATAGAAACTATCTGGGATTTCGATTTCTAATTGACGTTCAAATAAATGATTCTTCCATGCTTTTTCAACAAGAGTCGGTTCTAATGTAATATAAGCTCCTCTTCCATTGACTTTTCCAGTAGGATCAATTTGAGCGACACCTTCACTGTTACGAACAATCCGTACCAATTCCTTCTTAGGCATCATTTCTCCAGAAGCTATACAACGACGCATTGGAACTTTTCTTTTTTTCATAAGATGCCTCCTTAATGATTATTCTTCAGTTTGAACTTCTTCACTTGAAACTTCTTCAACTGTAGATACTTCTGAATCTAATTGGTCTAAATATTCTTGGTAAGCTGATTCTGATTTAATATCAATACGGAAACCAGTTAATTTAGCAGCTAAACGAGCATTTTGTCCACGTTTACCAATTGCTAATGATAATTGATGATCTGGAACTACAACGATGCAGCTATTGCGATCTGAATCAAAATCTACTTTCACAACCTGTGCAGGATTTAATGCATTAGCAATGTATACAGATGGATCTTCGTTCCATTCAACGATATCCATATTTTCACCATTTAATTCATTTACAATATTTTGAACACGTTGCCCACGAGGTCCAACGCAAGTACCAACTGGATCTAAGTTCGTATCTCTAGAACGTACCGCAACTTTCGCACGATCCCCAGCTTCACGAGCAATAGAAACAATTTCTACAACTCCTTCGTAAATTTCAGGAACTTCTTGTTCAAATAAACGTTTTAATAAATCTGGATGTGTACGGCTTACGAAAATTAATGGACCTTTAGTTGTGTTATCAACTTTAGATACTAATACTTTAATACGTTGATCTGGTAAATATTCTTCTGTAGGAATTTGATCTTGTTTTGTCATTCCTGCAACAATTTTACCTAAATTCACATATACATAACGGAAATCTTGACGGTCAACTACACCTGTCATAATTTCATTTTCGTATTCGATAAATTCATTATAAATATTTGTACGTTCAGCATCTCTTAAACGTTGCATAATCACTTGTTTCGCTGTTTGAGCAGCAATACGTCCAAAATCTTTTGGAGTTACTTCAAAACGAATTTTATCTCCGACTTCATAAGCTTTATGTAATTCATGAGCTTCTTCAATACTCACTTCAAGCGTTGAATCAAATACATATTCCACAACTTCTTTTACTGCGTATACATGCATTTTTCCTTTTTTAGCATCAAATTCAACTTCAACATTTTGTGCTTGTCCATAGTTTTTCTTATAAGCAGAAACAAGAGCCGCTTCTAAAGCTGTAATGATAACTTCTTTAGAAATCCCTTTTTCTTCTTCAAGAATATTTAATGCTTTAATCATTTCTTTACTCATAATGTGACTCCTTTGTCAAAAATGTTTCTAATTGATTCCTAGAATTGAATCGCTAATCGAGCTTTTGCAATATTTTCACGCACAATCGTAACTGATTTTTTACGTGTTTTAATTTTCACTTCTAAAGTCACTGACTCATCAGTTACTTCCGTTAAAAATCCTTCTAAAAACTTCTCGCCTTCAACTTGTTGATAGAATGATAAATGAACATACTGTCCAATCGCTTCTTTCAAATCTTTCTCAGTTTTCAGAGGACGTTCAGCACCAGGAGAAGATACTTCAAGGAAATACGCTTGAGGAATCGGATCTGGATCTTGTGCATCTAATAATTCACTAAATTTTTCACTCATAAACGCACAATCATCTAAATCAATTCCACCTGGTTTGTCAAGGTAAAAACGTAAAAACCAATTTTTCCCTTCTTTTACAAACTCTAAATCGACTAATTCAAACCCTTCTGCTTCAATAACTGGCAAAGCGAGTGTTGAAACTAATTCTGCTACTTTACTCATAGATAACCTCCTTTACATAACTGCGTAAAAAGAGTGAGCATTCCTGCTCACTCTCCTTTCCACGTCATCTTAATTCATAAATAGTATAGCACAAATGAAAATATCAATCAAACAAAACGCTCAAACGAATGAGCGAAACAATAATGGGACTACTACCAAACTAACTAACAAGCTTAAATAGCACCCAAATAGGCAGACAGCGCAAAGCGCGCCTCTGCCACACGAAAAAACGTTAATGAGATTTCCGTACTCCACATCCTAAACGTACCCTAATATTATGACCGAAAAAACATGGGATTGGGCGCCGTTGTGAAAATGAAAGTACTCTGCACCAGAGTACTTTCATAGGCAATTTTTGAGACCTTAGGCTCAAAAATTAGCCATGAGACTTGCTTCGCAAGGCTGCTGGCGGCCTCACAACATCAGAACAATCCCTATAAACTATAATCTCGTTTGGTACATAAGTACCCCACTAGCAATCGCTACATTCAACGATTCCGCTTGACCAAACATAGGAATCTGAATGATACAATCCGCAGATTCAATCAATTCGTCACGAACGCCATTTCCTTCATTTCCAACCACAATTGCGACAGAATCTCTGCCATTTAACCATTTGAAATCTTTAGCATCACGATGAAGTGCTGTTACCGCGATTGGAATATCATTTTCTTTTAACTTCTTATACACATCCATTAAATTCTCATGATAAATCGCTACGTGAAATTGGCTTCCTTGCATGGAACGAACGACTTTATCATTATATAAATCCA
This sequence comes from uncultured Granulicatella sp., assembly GCA_937891475.1. The sequence continues at coordinate 3,850 of CALATC010000086.1, forward strand.
CACAGCCTTCTCCTAACACAACAGCATCAAATCCTGCAGCATCAGCAGTACGAATAATTGTTCCTAAATTACCAGGATCTTGGACAGCATCTGCTAAAAGATAACGTCCCTTAGGAACTTCAACCAATGTTTTCTTTTCTAATGGTACAATCGCTAAAATACCTTGATTCGTTTGAGTCATCGATAACTTCTCAAACACTTCTTTAGAAACAAACATTGTAGGATAGCTTTTTGTCCATTTTTCATAAAGATGAATCGTGTCCTCACTCACCACTAAACGTTGAATTTGAATATTGGATTGAATCGCTTCTTCTACCAAATGTTCTCCTTCTAATAAATAGGCTTCTAATTTTTTTCTACCTTTGGAAGTTTGTAACTTTTGATAATTTTTTACCATTGCATTTTGGTGCGAACGAATAATTTCCATGTCCGTCTCCTTTATTGTTCCATCATTACTCGGAACAGTTTTAATTGTTCTTTTTGATTTGAAAAATATTTAGAACGATGAGGGATTTCAAATTGAAATTTTTCTCCTTTAACCTCAAAACTGAATTCATCATTTGATAAAAATTTCTTTTGATACTGTACTTTCTCTACTCGTTCAACAGGAAATAGTAGCGGTCTTGTATCAGAAAAAGTCGCATCATCTTTTAATTCAAAAAATACACATCCCATTGAAGACCAATAGCAAATAGCATTTTCTTCATGCCTTAGTCTTTTAACTTGAATTAACACAATTTTTTCTTCATAGGGTAAATGATATTCTTCTAAATAATTTTTCAAAAACTCCAATGTAAGCATCTAAGAAACTCCTTTTTACTTTTTCTTCCCTAATGACTTTTTAGGTTTAAAGGATTTTTTATCTTTTGATGGATAAGATTTTTTAGCGGATCCTTTTTTATCTTTTGGTTTATAAGGTTTCTTTTCCACTACTTTTTTCTTTTGAGCAACTTGTAGTTGACTCGAATGAACTTGGAACGCTTCTAGTTTTGCATCATCTGGAATGAGTTTTTTCAAGTCTCTCACTTCTTTTTCTGTTACAAAACTAATGACTAATCCATCTTTTCCCATTCTTCCCGTTCTTCCTGAACGGTGAGTATATATCTCTTTATTTTCAGGTAAATCATAATGAATCACGACTGGTAAGTCTTCAATATCTAATCCACGTGCTGCCACATCCGTTGTTAATAAAATAGGAACTTCTCCTTTTTTAAAGGCTTGAATCGCAGCTTTACGATTGATTTGATTTTCATTACTCGTTAGTAACGCACAAGGAATATTATGGTATTGTAATTTCTCTGCTAAAATTCCTGCATTTGCCAATGAATTTACAAACACTAAGGCTTGATATTCCTTCATATTGGCAAACTTTCTTAACAATTCATCTTTTTTTCGAATAGGAGATTCAATATACACATGTTTTACATTCCCATTTCCCGCCATTTTTTGTTCATTCTCTACCCATTTTGGTGTCATATTAATCCATTGGTGAATGGATTCTAATATTTCATTTTTAGTGGCTGAAAAACAAATCATTTGTCGTTGTGATGGACATTTTTTAACGAAAGAACGAGTTTGTTCTAAATGTTCTTGCGCTAATAAATAATCCGCTTCGTCTAACACTAATGTTTCAACTTTGTGTAGCTTTAATTTCTTTTGATTCGCTAACTCCGTTAATCTTCCTGGGGTTCCAACAACTAATTCTGGTTTTTTCTTTAAGTTTTCAATTTGTCGTTTTACATTTGCTCCGCCAGCTAAAACTAACATTGTTAGTTCTGGTAATTTCCATTCACGAATCACTTCACCAATTTGTTGTGCTAACTCTTGACTAGGTACTAAAATGACTGCTTGTAATTCATGATTGACTTCAATTTTTTCTAATAATGGTAATAGGTAAGCAAATGTTTTCCCTGTTCCAGTTGGAGAAACTGCTACAACATCTTCCCCATTTTGAATCAATTCCTTTGTTGCTTCTTGAATCGGTGTTAATGCTTTAAAACCTTTTTCATTCCATTTATTTTGAATATATTCTTTCATAATTTCTCCTTAATTAAATGTAATTCCTGCTGAATTCCTTAATGCTTCAATCACTTCTAAAACATTTCGACTAATTATTTTACTTTGTTCATATTGTACTAGTGATTCTGGTGTACGTTCTAATATATTTGCAAAGGCAATAGCTTCCCATTCTAATGGATTTTTACGCAGTTCATATTCCTTTGTTTCTTGAACTTCACTCATATAAAGAGTTTTTACTTCTTTAATTTCTTGGCAATCATTGATTTGTAATGTTTCTTTTCCAAAGTAGATTTCTTGAGGAAGACATACGTTCAACACTTTTCCAACAAAAATAGTTACATCAAACGTTGGATACGCCAATGATACGATTCCATGTCCATCCGCTTGATTCTCTAATTTACGAGCTTGATAATGAACATTTTCCGGCATTCCAAACCAACTAATCGCATTGTAAATAGGATAAACTCCTAAATCCATTAAAGCACCCCCACCAGAGGATAATGAAAATGAATTCGCAATTTCACCTTTTAAAAATGCATCATATTTTGAAGAATATTTTGCATACGATAAAACCGCTCCTTTTACTTCATTCATTCTAGAATCAATCATTTTACCAATTTCTTGGAAGGCTGGTTCATAATAATGACGAATAGCCTCAATTACGAATAAGTTTTTTCCGTTGCTAATTGATGAACTTCATCCCACTCTTCAACCGATAAAAAAGAAGGTTTTTCAACAATAATATTTTTCTGATGTTCTAATAATTGTTTTGAATAGTGACCATGTGTATGGTTTGGTGATCCAATATAGACAACATCCCAATTTTCTAATAAAAAGTCATTCCATTGATTCGTCCATGTAGGAATCTGATGTTTTGTGGCAAATTCTTCTGCTTTTTCAAGTGTTCTACTATATACAGATACTACTTCAAAACTATTTGTTTGTTGTACCGCTTCTACAAACGACGAAGAAATCCAACCTGTGCCTATAATCGCTAATTTTTTCATGATCACCACTCCTTTTCTTCCTGGATAGTCTATCATATTTTCCTTAAAATCTCTAGCAATCCTCGTTGCAAACAAAAAAGAGGCTGGAAATCCAACCTCTTCATCTTTAATATAATGATAATCTTTTTTCTAAAATTTTCTGACCTTGTTCAAACACTAAACAGATGCACCAGTAAATTAAAGCTACTAAAATATACATCGTCATATAGTCGAATTCTCGTCCTCCAACGATTTTAGCATTTTGAAAAATATCCGGTACCGTAATCATCGCAGCTAACGACGTTCCTTTAATCATATCTAATAAAACATTACTTAAAGGTGGAACTGAAATTCTAAAAGCTTGAGGAACAATTACTCTTCTTAATGTTTGAAAATAATTCAATCCTAAGGAAGTAGAAGCTTCCCATTGACCATAGTCCACTGCATCAATCGAAGAACGTAACACTTCACAAATATATGCACTACTTGCAATACTAAAACATAAGATTGCACAGACTAGAGCTGGAAGTTGAATTTTTAAATAAGGCAAACCGAAATATAATAAGAATAAAAACACTAATGTAGGAGTTCCTCTCATAAAAGAAACATGAAAATTAGCAATCATTCTTAGAACTCTAATGTTCGATCGTTTCATTAATACAAACATGAACCCTAAGATTGTTCCAAAAATAAAACTTACTCCAGCAATTCCTAATGTATATTGTAAACCACTTAATACAAAGGAAAGACTATGAATCGCTAACTTAAGATTAAACAATCGACATCGCCTCTTATTCTACATCAGAAAAATCAATTTTTTCTAATTTCAAGTCTTTTGGTTGAGTTACATCTTCACCAGCAAAGAATGTTTTAGAAATTTCTGTTAAAGTTCCATCTTCTTTCATTGATTTTAATGCTTCATTGAATTTTTGTTGGATAATGTCATTTCCTAATTTAATAGAGAAGCTTGCGCTATATGGGTTTGCGTAAATACCTTCGTTAATTTTAATTGGGAAAGTATCTTTACCGAATGCTACAGCAATTTTTTGTAAGTAGTAGTCATTGATGATAACATCTGTACGACCATTTACTAAATCTGACATATAAACATCATTTGTAACATTGTCATAGATGACTAATTCTGCACCTAATTTTTTAGCAATTTTCATATAGTTTGTACTTGCAGCACCTGCAGCTTTTTTACCTTTTACATCAGCCCAAGAATAAATTCCTGAATTGTCGCTTTCACGAACTACCATAGATGTAAATGAATATTTATGAGGTTCAGTACGTAAATATTTGTCAATATATTTTGATCCTTCTTCAATTGAGTAGTTCGCAATATCTACTTGACCACTATCTAATGCTGTTAACATACCGTCAACACCCATTTCAGTGAAATCAACTTCTAAATTTAAGCGTTTAGCAACTTCTTTTACAATCTCAACATCATAACCAGTTAAAGAATTGTCTTTATCTGTATGGAATGATTGTGGATATAAAGTACCAGCTGTTGCAACTTTAATCTTTCCTGCTTTTTCAATTGCATCCCAATTTTTTTGTGCTTGTGATACAGTATCCTTACTTGTAGTAGTACTTGTTGAAGTCGAACAAGCTCCTAAAAATAATGTTGCAGCAACTGCACCTAGTTTAAACCATTTGTTCATGATTTTACCTACCTTTTTTCATATATTTTTGACTAACATAAAATAGCACATACTGAGAAGGAAATCAATCATTTTTTACTATTTTTACAAAAAAATATAACAGATTGAAAAATCTGTTATATAAAAACTTGAACAATTCTAAACCTTTTTATAACAATTAAAGGTACAGAAGTGAGCCTGAATTAACACAATACTCTCAAAACACAGCCTCACATCCCCAAGAGAAATCACCATCCATGCACACCAATAGGCAAACAGCGCAAAGCGCGCCTTTGCCACACGCAAGAACATTAAGGATTTTCACGTACAGAACATCCTAAACGTATCTAAAGTTAATGAATGGAACACATGGGATTTATCGCAGTTATGAAATAAGGCTCATCGACAAATTCTGTTGGTGAATCAAATGTAACACCAAATTAAGTCTTTAATTTTTAATAAATAAGGTGGGAGAAACTGAAATATTTAGTCTATTGATGAATCCACCACAAACATAACTATGAAT
>CALATC010000087.1 GCA_937891475.1 uncultured Granulicatella sp.
TTGTAGATGAAAATGAACAATTGTATATCGCAAAAATTACTCAACTATCTCCATTAGAGTTAACAATAGAAGAACATAAAGAACAAAATGTAGAATTACCGATTGATGTGACAATTTTTGTAGGGTTATCAAAAGGGGATAAATTAGAGACGATTGTCCAAAAAGCTACAGAATTAGGCGTTCATACGATTGTACCAGTAGAAATGAAACGCAATATGGTGAAATGGACAAAGGATAAGTCTCAAAAGAAAATTGAAAGATTACAAAAAATTGCGCAAGAAGCAGCAGAACAATCACACAGATTACATATTCCGAAAGTGTTAGACCTAATGACATTAAAGGAAAGTGTCGGTTTAGCGAAGCAATCGACAAAAGCATTAGTTGCCTTTGAAGAAGTTGCTAAACAAGGAGAAGCAGCAGCTTTGGTTCAATCATTTACTTCATTAAAAGAAGGAGATTCCATTGCCTTTTATTTTGGTCCTGAAGGTGGATTTGATGTTCAAGAAATTGAGTACTTAAATAGCCAGGAAGTACATTCTTGTGCCTTAGGTCCAAGAATTTTACGAGCAGAAACAGCGCCAGTGTATGCACTAGCTGCACTGTCGTATCATTTCGAACTGTTAAAAGGTTAGAAATAGTTGACGGAAGGCTAAGAAAGAGATACGATAGGTATTATCTAAAGTTAAGAAAGCAGTAACAAAAATCATTTTTAAAATCGTTACTGTCATGAATTAAGGGGAAAAACGTATATGTCAAAAAATAAAAATTATACGGCTGAAGATGTCATTTCACTCTGTCGTGAATATATGAATGAAAAGAGTATTCAGTTCATCGAAAAAGCCATTGAATATGCGACCTTCGCTCATAAGGATCAAGTAAGAAAATCTGGCGAAGCATATATTGTTCACCCAATTCAAGTAGCTGGAATTTTAGCAGAATTGCGATTAGATCCAGATACGATTGCAACAGGCTTTTTACATGATGTTGTTGAAGATACAGGATTTACGATTGAAGATATTGAATATGTATTTGGAAAAGATGTTGCATTTTTAGTAGATGGTGTTACAAAACTAGGAAAAATTAAATATAAATCTCATGAAGAACAACAAGCAGAAAATCACCGTAAAATGTTATTAGCGATGGCAAATGATTTAAGGGTTATTATGGTAAAACTGGCTGACCGTTTACATAATTTAAGAACCTTAAAATTCCATAAACCAGAAAAACAACGCATGATTGCTAATGAAACATTAGAGATTTATGCACCTTTAGCACATCGACTAGGGATGAATAAAATTAAGTGGGAATTAGAAGATACATCATTAAGATATTTAAACCCACAACAATATTATCGTATTGTTCAATTAATGGATTCAAAACGTGATGAACGTGAAGCATATATTCATGAAACAGTGGTGAATATAGAAGAAGCCACACAAGAATTAGAAATAGAAGCTGTAATATATGGTAGACCAAAACACATTTATTCAATTTATCGAAAAATGAAAGATAAAAAGAAAGAGTTTAATGAAATCTATGATTTATTAGCGATTCGTGTTTTAGTTCATAGTATTCGTGATTGTTACGCAGTTGTTGGAGCTATTCATACAAAATGGAAACCAATGCCTCGTCGTTTCAAAGATTATATTGCAATGCCGAAGGCAAATATGTATCAATCCATTCATACAACAGTTATTGGACCAGGTGGTAAACCGGTAGAAATCCAAATTCGTACATTTGAAATGCATGCAGTTGCTGAATACGGGGTTGCAGCTCACTGGGCTTATAAAGAAGGAAACACGCAAAAAGTATCAAATGATCCACTTCAAAAACAATTAGATTGGTTTAAAGATTTAATTGAATTACAAGATGATTCAAAAGATGCGAATGACTTTATGAATAGTGTAAAAGAAGATATTTTTGGAGATAAAGTATATGTCTTTACTCCAAAAGGAGATGTGTCTGAATTACCATTAGGATCTGGACCATTAGATTTTGCTTATAATATTCATACAGAAGTAGGGAATAAAACTGTCGGTGCAAAAGTAAATAATAAAATTGTTCCGTTAAATTATCAGTTAAAAACTGGAGACATTGTAGAAGTATTAACTTCTGCGAATTCATTTGGTCCATCAAGAGACTGGATTAATTTAGTATTTACGACTCGTGCAAAAAATAAAATTCGTCGATTCTTTAAATTACAAAATCGTGAAGAAAGTATTCTTCGTGGACGTGATTTATTAGAAAAACAAATTGTTGATTTAGAATTTTCTCCAAAAGACTTTTTAACGAAGATGCAATTAAAAGAAATTTCCAGTCGATTTAATTTTGCCAATGAAGATGATTTATTTGCAGCGATTGGATTTGGAGAAGTTTCTGTTCAAACAGTTGCGAATCGATTAACGGATAAAGCTCGTCGAGAAATTGAAAAGCAAAAAATGCAAGAAGAAGCTTTTGAACAAACGACTGAAAAAATTCAACGGAAAGATACTCAAAAGATGAGTATTAAGCATGAAAATGGCGTCATTATTGAAGGGGTTAATAACTTATTAATTCGCTTAAGTCGTTGTTGTAATCCAGTACCGGGGGATGAAATTGTTGGATATATTACAAAGGGGCGTGGCATTTCTGTCCATCGTAAGGACTGTCCGAATGTGAAAGTTCAACAAGATCAACAAACTCGTCTTATTGATGTTGATTGGGAAGATACGGGTAATTCTAAGCAACAATATGATACAGAATTAGTTGTTGAAGGATACAATCGTAATGGTTTATTGAATGAGGTATTAAATGTCATCAATAGTATTACGAAGTCTTTAAATTCTGTGAATGGTAAAGTGGATTCTAATAAGATGGCTACAATTACGGTCAATATTGGAATTCATAATACGGAACAGTTAGAATTTATTGTGAAGAAGATTAATCAAATTCCTGATGTTTATAGTGTTCGTCGTGTAATTTCTTAATCGAATGCGAGAAAGAGGAAGAGTTATGAGAGTTGTTTTACAGCGTGTTGCTCATGCTAGTGTTACAGTTGAGGAGAAAGTCATTGGAAAGATTCAACGTGGTTTTCTTTTATTAGTGGGTGTAACGCATGATGATGCAATGGAAGATATGGAATATCTTGTTCGTAAGATTGTTCAGATGAGAATTTTTGAAGATGAAGAGGGGAAATTGAATCGTAGTATTCAGGATATTAGCGGTGAGATTTTATCGGTTTCGCAGTTTACTTTATATGCGGATACGAAAAAGGGGAATCGTCCTTCGTTTTCAAAGGCAGCTCCTGGGGATGTTGCGCTTGAGATGTTTGAGCAGTTTAATGGTTTGTTAAGAGATACTGGGATTCCTGTTGAAACGGGGCAGTTTGGTGCGGATATGAAAGTAGAGTTACTAAATGACGGACCAGTGACAATCCTGTTGGATTCAAAAAACCGTTAATGGGACGTAATAGAAAAAGAGAACAAAAGACTTTTTAGAAATAGTAGCTTGGACGCCAGCAGCTTCGCGTTGCGAATCTCATGGCTAACAATCGAGCCTATGGTCTCGATTGTTCCAGTAATAGAAGCCAAAATTGGCTTCTATTACGTTAGCTACTATGAAAAGTCTTTTTTTCTCTTTTTCTATACTTTTTGAGTGTCACTCATGTAAGAGGCGTTGAGGACTTATAATTGTAATAGCTTGGATGCTCGCAGAATCGTGAAGCGAATCTCGCTCTAATACGATAAGTCTTTCCACTTTTCTTTTTCTATACTTTTTGAGTGTCACTCATGTAAGTTGCGTTGAAGACTATTAATTGCGTTAAAAATTAAAACAGGAAAGTCCCTTGTTAATAGGGGAGTATTTCCTGTTTTTTATTTCTATATGTTTATGCGCGTTGGTTTTCTAGGTCTGTGCGGACTACTAAGACGTCGCAGCTGGCGTTTCGGATGACATATTCTGATACAGAACCGATAAATAATCGTTCGACTGCGTTTAGTCCTGTTGCGCCCATCATAATTAAATCAATTTGATAATCCTTTGGAATATTTTTAGAAATATAAACTTTTGGTGAACCATATTCTAAAACAAAATCAATGTCATTAAAATCATGTTCTTGTGCATATTGACGATATTCTTGGAATAGATTTTCGGTTTGTCTTTGAATTTCTTCGTTGAAATTTCCTTCAAAACCAGTAGGAGTTTGAAGTACTCGAGTATCGATAATATGTGCAATAATGACTTGAGCACGATTTCTTTTAGCGACCTCAATGGCTTTTTCAAAAGCTAATCTAGCCTCATTAGATCCATCTACTGGAACTAAAATTTTTGAATATTCATGGAACATAACGATCACTCCTTCAGCTTTATACCTTCATTATACCACTATGAAATTGTTTTAAAAGGGGTTTCATCTAGATAAATTCCGTTTATAAAAGAAAAAACCACTCAAAGAGTGGTCCAAAGTAAAAACTTTATTGATAGATTTCCGGTGATGCCGTTTGATGTATTTGATAGTTTTGAACCCGCATTCTAAGCAGGTGGGCTTCTATGAGTTACTTCTTAACTTCCAAGTGCAATGGCTTGTTATCCATAACAACAATCTGAATCCCTAAAAAGTCATTAATTGTTCGGTCAACACTTAGTAAATACCGCGCACATCTCAGATTTCTATGTCACTATAGTAGCACTCCTTATATAAAAAATCAATACTTATATTGATAGCGTTTACTTATAATTGAAGCGCAAATATTTTTTTAAGCAGATAATTTGAAAATGATTTCAAATATGATATGATAAAAGAAAATTTAATAAAACCAAAACATTTGGGGTGCCAATTGGCTGAGATTATACCCATTGAACCTGATCTGGATAGTACCAGCGAAGGGAAATGTGGAATGTTACGATAGTAATGTTTTCTAATGATTTGTTTGCTCGATATATAATGATATTATTTTTTATGATGTATTTATGTCGGAACTCAAAGATTTAGTTTCCATTGCTTACGTACATAATGTTAGTGAATGTGCCTCCTTTTGTTTTGAAAACGAAGGGAGTTTTTTTTATGGAAAAATGGAGTTTGAAAGATGTCATTTTAATGGCATTATTAGCGTTTCTTTTTGGGGGCGTATTTATGGGAGCAGGATTTTTGTATGTTGCTTTAGAAGTGGCATTAACGCCTGGAGGTTATCAACCTTTTGCGAATGAAATTTTATTTGGATTATGGACGATGGCTGCTCCGATGATTGGAGTACTATTGAAGAAGAAAGGAAGTTCGACTCTTGGAGAAATGTTAGCTGCGTTAGCAGAAATGTTAATGGGTTCTCATTTTGGAGTTGGAGTTTTAGTTTCTGGTTTTGTTCAAGGTTTAGGTACTGAAGCAGGATTTTTTGCAACGGGATATAAGAGATATGATACATTTTCTCTTACATTAAGTGCGATCGGTACAGTTGTCTTTAGTTTCATTTATGAGTATTTCAAATTAGGATATGGTGCTTATTCTTTAGGATTTTTAGTTTCATTAATCGTTGTTCGTTTTATTTCTGTTTTCATCTTTGGTGTCGTATTTGTAAAAATTGTAATGAACTTATTACAAAAAGTAAAAGCTACAAGAGGAAATTAATCAATGAATGGTATCACTTTAGAAGATGTGAGTGTTTGGCAAGGGAATTCTAAAATTCTTCAACATCTTCATTGCAAACTAGAAATGGGCGAATTCATTTTATTAACAGGAGATACGGGGAGCGGGAAGTCAACTCTATTTCAATTTTTATCTGGGATTAAACCGATGACTTTTGAAGGACAATGTTACTTATTAGGAAAAGATATTTCTTTGATGACACCTGTTCAAAGAGCAACCATTGCGGGAACTGTATTCCAAAAAGCATATCGTCAATTTACAATGAAAAATTTAAGGAGTGAATTAACGTTTACTCTTGAAAATTTAGGGTTTAATTATGAACAAATTCAAAAGCGAATTCATCACGTTACGATGGATACAGTAACGCAACATTTATTAGATCGTCCTTTTGTTCAATTATCTGGAGGGGAGCAACAACGTTCTGCGATTGCAGTCTTATTAGCAATGGATGTTCCAATATTATTATTAGATGAGCCATTTGCGAGTGTAGATGAAAAAAGTAGACGCTCCTTAATGAAATTATTATTCGAACTTTCTCAAAAAGGGAAATTAGTCATTGTCAGTGATCATGATACGAATGGCTACAATGAATATGTTAGTCGGGTATTGCATATTCAGGAAGGAAGTTTGCAGATAATTCCGATTACAACATTATCGAATCATTCCGTTATTTCATTAGAACAAGAAGGAGCTTCTACAGAGAAGTTTTTTACTTTTAAAAATGTCGTAAAAGAAGGGTTATGGTCGATTCCAGAGTTTTCTTTAGAAAAAGGGATTACGACTTTAACAGGAGATAATGGTGTTGGAAAATCCACTTTACTTAGAGCGATGGTTCAATTATCAAAAGTGAAAGGCAATTTCTTGTATGAAGGACAAAAAATAACAAAGAGAAATCGCTCCAAATTGTTAACATTGACCGTTCAAGAAGCAATGCATCAATTTGTCACCTTAATGCCAAAGGATGAGTTAAATTTTGGGATGAAAAGATTTGCTCATGCTCACGAGTGGCAAGAACGAATCCTAACAGAAACACCATTAGGTTCAAAACTGGATACAAGTCTGATGTATTTAAGTGGAGGAGAACAAAAATTGATTCAGCTCATCTGTATGCTAAGTTTGGATATTCCTTTTTTATTATTGGATGAACCTTTTACAGGATTAGATAAAAGAAGTTGTCAATTAATAGGAGAATGGATGAAGTGGAATCAACAAACGCATCATCAACAATTATTAGTGGTTTCTCATCGATTAGCCCCTTTAGAAGGTGTGAGTCAACATCATATTCAAATCAGTGAGCAGACATTACAAAAAGGGGGCATGCAACATGGAAAAACAGTCTAAAAGTTTAGCTTTTTCTCTTTTTCTAATCATAGTGACGATTGAATTATCGTTTGTTCCTTCAAATGTCTTGAATATTTTTGTATTAGTTGTTGGATTCTTGTATCTTCTTTGGAAAAAGCAGTGGGGAGTTATTGGTGCAACAATCATTGTTCCATTATTTCCAGCTATTGGTAGTTATTGGTCGATTCGTGTTCAAGGAATTCATCTAGAGCTTGCTTCAGTGATGTTTACAAGAACATTTGCATTTGCTCTATTAGGATTTTTATTGGCATTTAGTGTGGATTTGGAAGAACTATTATTAGTTCTGGAACAAAAAGGACTGCCTCCTCATTTTGTCTATGGCTTATTAGTCATTATTCATGCTTTTCCTTATATTCGAAGAGAAGTAGTGCAAATGAAGGAAGCCAGTCAACTAAGAGGTCGTCCTTTACATTTTTGGTCAAGCTTATATTATATCAAGGTGATTTTTACAGCTTATCACTTACAAGAGCAATATGAACAAGCGATGATAAGCCATGGATTTGATGAAAAAGGAAAACGAACACCATCGATTATTTGGAAAAATGATGGTAAAGCTCTGGGATGGATGAGTTTATTATTTGTAGTAGGAAATAGTATTGGATGGTTATGGAGGTAGGAAAATGACATTTACAGAAAAAGCCATGGAAGTTTCTAAACGTTATTGGCAAGGAAGTTTTGAACATCCATTTGTAACGGGATTACAAGATGGGACATTGGGTGATTCGATATTTCGTTATTATTTATTACAAGATCGTTATTATTTAGAACATTTTAGTAAATTATATCAAATCATTTCAGATGCATCAGATGATGCAGAAGTGAAAGAATTAATGAGTAGAAATTCGCAACATTTAGCACAAGGGGAACAATTAATTCGAGAAGAATTTTTTAAAGAATTGGGTATTGATGAAGAAGAAATCAAAAATACACCGATTGCTCCAACTGCTTATAATTATGTATCCCATTTATATCGACAACTAGCAGAAAAAAATGTTGTTGTAGCTTGTGCAGGAATGTTACCTTGTCCGTGGTTATATCAAGCCATTGGAGAACAATTAATCAAACAAGGTTCCCCTCATGAAATGTATCAACGATGGATTATGACCTATGCGGGAGAAGACAGTAAAGAAGCTGTTCAATATGAATGTGGTGTTATAGAACGATTATATCAAGAAGCAACAGAACAAACAAAAGAAGAAATGATAGAAGCATTTTATCGTAGTTGCCAATTTGAGTACCTATTTTGGGAAATGGCTTATACACATGAAACATGGAAATTAGAAGGTTAGGAAGGTTAGAAAAATGAGTAGAAATAAAAAAATTATGTTTTTAGCAATGATGGTAGCGCTAGATGTGGTTTTATCCCCATTAATGCGAATTGAAGGAATGGCACCAATGTCTAGTACGATTAATGTCATTGCAGCAATGTTGATGGGACCAGTATACGGAGTAGCTATGGCATTTTTAACAGCGATTCTTCGTATGACTTTATTAGCAATTCCACCTTTGGCATTAACAGGTGCTGTATTTGGAGCTTTATTAGCAGGGATTGGAGCAAGAATGACTAAAAACATCTATGGAGCCATGATTGGTGAATTTATTGGAACAGGCTTAATTGGTTCTCTATTATCTTATCCTGTAATGGTTTGGTTTACTGGTACAACAACAGGTTTATTTTGGTTTGTTTATACACCACGTTTTTGTGGAGGAGCGATTATTGGCTCAACAATTGCTTGGTTAGTTTGGGTAAAATTAAAAAATGTATCAACTATCCAACGAATTCAAAAATTATTTGCACCAACTAAGGAATGTCCATTATGCAAAAAGTTTTAGGAACTATTTTCCCATTACAACGCCCTCTGATTCATTGCATTACGAATGGAATTACAAAAGAGTTAGTGGCAAATGCATTATTATATGTAGGGGCAAAACCAATTATGGCTGAAGATGAACGAGAAATTGAATCAGTGATTCAAGTATCATCTGCCGTATTACTAAATATTGGACATTTAACAGAACAAAAAGAAGCTTGCATCATCAAAGCAGCAAAACTTACGAATAAGGCTCAAAAGCCGCTTGTCGTAGATGCTGTTGGAATAGTGGGACTATCCAATCGTCTTGCTTTAGTACAAAGTTTATTAGACATTGGCGTTACCGTTGTGAAGGGGAATATTTCAGAAATGAGACGATTGGCTGGACTAAAGAGTAGTGCAAAAGGAGTCGATAGTGCAAAGGAAGACCAAAGTTTGATGGAATTAAAAGAATTAGCTTATGCATTAAGGAAGTTAGCTAAAAATTATCCTCAAACACTTTTTTTAGCAACGGGAGAACAAGATTTAGTCGTTTCGACTTCTAAATGTTTTTGCCTAAAAAATGGAGTAGATTCTTTAGAATTATTTACTGGTACTGGAGATGTAGTAGGAGCTCTCATTACAGGCGTTTTAGGAAGTGGAATTGAACCACTAGAAGCGACGATTGGTGCGATTACTTATTTTAATGTATGTGGAGAAAAAGCGAGCAATGCACTTCAGCTAGGAATGGAAAGTTTTCGAATCGAAACAGGGAATCAATTATCAAAATTGTACCAAGAAAATTGGCAAGAAATGTTAAAAATGGAGGACTGGACAAATGAAGTTGTTAAATAATACATTAGCCCTTTATTTAGTAACGGCACGTTATGATTGGAAAGAAGAAGACTTTTTGAAAAAAGTAGAAGAAGCTTGTAGGTCTGGTGTGACTCTTGTGCAATTAAGAGAAAAAGAATGTTGTACAAGAGAATATTATGAATTAGCAAAAAAGGTTAAGACAATCACGGACACGTATCAAATTCCTCTTATCATTGATGATCGAGTGGATATTTGTTTAGCAGTTGATGCTAGTGGAGTACATATAGGTGTAGATGAATTACCTGTTGAAGTAGTTCGCAATATGATTGGAAATGATAAAATATTAGGAGTTACGGCTAAAACAGTTGAACGTGCATTAGAAGCAGAACAACATGGAGCAGATTATTTAGGAGTAGGAGCCATTTATCCAACGACGACAAAAGTCATTACTCAACCAACATCTATTGAAACTCTTAAGGCAATTGCGACAACAGTATTGATACCTATTGTAGCTATTGGTGGAATTAAAGAAGACAATATGGAGCCACTAGAAGGAACAGGTATAGCAGGTGTTGCCATTGTTAGTGAGATTATGAAAGCTAAGAAAATTCAAGAAAAATGTCAAACTTTAAGAAAAAAAGTAGCGAAAATTTTAGGAGGGGAAGCAAATGAGTAATGAAACTATACAAGTAGTGACCATTGCTGGATCTGATTCAGGCGGCGGAGCAGGAGCTCAAGCAGATTTAAAAACATTTCAAGCTCGACAAGTTTTTGGAATGAGTATTTTTGTAGCTTTAACAGCGCAAAATACTTTAGGTGTACAAGCAGTTCATGAAGTGCCAAGTGCATTTATTGATGCGCAGTTTCAATCATTGGCAAGTGATTTTCATATTCGTGCAGCAAAAACAGGAATGTTAGCAGATAGTCGAGTTGTTCGCACTGTAGTAGAAAATTATAAAAAAGTAAATTTTGGTCCATTAATTGTGGATCCAGTTATGATTGCTAAAGGCGGACATCCATTATTACAACCAGAAGCGATTGAAACGATTAAAAAAGAATTATTACCAATTGCGACAGTGTGTACACCAAATTTACCAGAAGCGGAAGAATTAATTGGCAAGAAAATCTTAACAGAAACAGATATGATAGCAGCAGCAGCTATTTTACAAAATCTTGGAGTAAAAAATGTCATTATTAAAGGCGGACATGGAACGCTAGATATTGTAAAAGACTTTATCTTACTAGAAGATGGAACAGCATTTTGGACAGAAGCTAAACGAATTCAAACAGCTTCTACCCATGGAACAGGTGATACATTCTCCGCTTGTATTACAGCTGAATTAGCAAAAGGACAACCTTTAAAAGAGAGCATTATTACAGCTCGTAAATTTATTCAAGGAGCGATTGCTCAACCAATCTATGTTGGAAATGGACACGGCCCAACAAACCACTGGGCAAAGTTGGATGAGAGTATTCGAGTGATTGAAGCGTAAGAAAATAGGAATATGACTTTTCGATGTAAGAGAGGATGACAGTGTGTGTTGTCATGAATCTTACTATTGGAGAGTTGTATTCTTTTTTTAGTGAGTTATCGATAATTGAAAATGAAATAAAAAACAGGTGACATACTAAACTTCTAGATTTACAATATAAAATGTAAAGGAGATGAGTATTATGGTACACAATAAAAAATGGTTTTACGGATTTATTCTACTCTTTTTGGGAAACACGCTTTTGTTAAGGTCAACAGAGTTTTCTATAATACTGTCAATTATAATAATACTATTAGGCCATTTATTCATTATACTGATTGGAAAAGAACAGTTTGGTCTGAAAAAAATTATTAAAAGTAATATTGTGATTGCGTTAGTTTTTACGATATATTATTTTGTTTTCAATCAAATGCAATTAGGTTTGTTCCATAATATTTTCATTGCAATCATAGTGTATATTTCATTTTGGTATTTAAGTCGGGAAAAAGAAAAACAAGAAATGAAAAAAAATAAATAAACATTCTCTAATAGTGGTGTGATTGTAACGTTGTTTAATAGAAATTTTTGTATCGATTATGAGGGTCAAAATGAAACTCAAAACTTGTAGAGCTGAGAAAATGTACTGACAATACATCTAACATAAATCATAATGGTGAAAATTACGAGGAGATAATAAGATGAGTAATTATATAAAATTTAATGAACATAGATGGAATAATGTAAATAATGACTATACTGAGCCGTTAACACATGAACAATTAGAAGAACTTAAAAATAATCCCATTTCTGTTGCGTTAACGATTGGAAAAAAAGTTCCGGAAGAATGGTTTGAAAAAGCCAATGGAAAAAAGATATTAGGTTTAGCTTGTGGTGGTGGACAGCAGGGACCAGTTTTTGCGTTAAAAGGTTATGATGTAACCATAATGGATTTCTCTACATCACAATTAGAAAGAGATGAAATGGTTGCCAAAAGAGAAGGATTAAAAATCAACACAGTTCAAGGCGATATGACAAAACCATTCCCATTTGAAAATGAAACTTTTGATATTATTTTCAATCCGGTTTCAAATGTATATATCGAAGATCTAGAAAATATGTATAAAGAAGCCTCTCGAGTATTGAAAAAGGGTGGACTGTTAATGGTCGGATTTATGAATCCATGGATATACATGTATGATGCTGATATTGTATGGGACAAGCCCGATGAGGAATTACTTTTAAAGTATTCAATCCCTTTTAATTCAAAAAAGCTGGAAGAAGAGGGCAAAATAACTATAAATCCAGAATATGGCTATGAATTTAGCCATACCTTAGAAACGCAGATTAGAGGACAACTTAAAAATGGTCTTGCTATGATCGATTTTTATGAATCATGTGATAAAAGAAATAGATTATCTCATTATGGAAATGACTATATAGCTACACTTTGCGTTAAACTATAATGATATAGAACATACTTCAGGAGAATAGCTTAGAGGGTTAAAATCTAAAAGTTCAAGTTTGTATCATTGAATATAACGATTTTAGAAACAGTAAATCAAATTGGTTTACTGTTTTTTATTTACTAAAAATCAGAAAGGAGAACAGAAATTGAAAAATATAGATGAAAAAATCTTAATGGTAGAAGAGGAAACTAAGCAGTTACAAAACAAAAGAAAAAAACTCATCAGTCAGCAGAAACAGGAAGAACGAAAGAAAAGAGATAAAAGGTTTTATGAAAAAGGAGCAGTTTTTGAAAGTATTTTTAACGAAAGCAAGGATTTTACTAAATATGAATTTTATTAGCTAATTATATTTCAAAATATCAAAGAAACAATAAAAAATCAAAAAATCGTGGAGAAAAGAGCACCAACACACTTTGCGGTAAAGCAATATAAAAAATATAAGTTGGCTGCGGGAGTAATAGAATTAAGGAGAACACTTAATCACTGTTTTAGTGAAATATATACTTCTTAATTCTTTTTTA
Source organism: uncultured Granulicatella sp. (assembly GCA_937891475.1). Next base: position 13,045 of record CALATC010000087.1, read on the forward strand.
TTTAAAAAATTAAGAGGAAGGAGGTAAAAATGAGGAATTATGAAAAGATAACAGCACTCTATGAGAGACTAAGTCGTGATGACGAACTTCAAGGAGAAAGTAATTCAATCGTCAATCAAAAGAAAATCCTTGAAGAATATGCAAGTAAAAATAATCTATCCAACATCATACATTTTACAGATGACGGAATCAGCGGAACACAGTTTGACAGACCGGGATTTATGGCAATGATGAACGGAGTTAATCAAGGGAATATCGGTTGTATCATCGTAAAGGATATGAGTAGACTTGGCAGAGATTATCTTAAAGTCGGTCAATGTATGGAAATCCTAAGACAAAAGGGCGTAAGGTTGATTGCTATCAATGACAATGTAGATAGCTTTTACAGAGAGGATGACTTTACCCCTTTTAGAAATATTATGAATGAATGGTATGCAAGAGATACTTCAAGAAAAATACAATCTACATTCAGGTCAAAAGGAGAAAGCGGTAAGCATACGGCAAGCTCTCCACCTTATGGTTATATCAAAGATGAAAAAGACAAAGATAAGTGGATTGTAGATGAAAAAGCAGCGGAGATAGTAAGGCGAATATTTAATCTGACCATGCAAGGCAATGGTCCGTATCGAATAGCAAAGATATT
>CALATC010000088.1 GCA_937891475.1 uncultured Granulicatella sp.
CGTTTACCAAGTGGAAAAGTCGTTAAAAAGAATATGGCAGATTTTACAGGAGAAGTACCTCAAGGAAATATTGAAAATAAACCATCTGGAAATGCAGAAGTGCCTACTGGAAAAGTTGAAAACCAACTAACAGAAAATAAACCAGCAGATTCTTTACCAGAGCCTCCAAAACCGAATGAAAAACCTGTGAAGCCAGAAAATTCAACAGATAATGGAATGTTGAGTCCTGCAGGAAATGTAGGAACTGATCCAATACTAGAACCAGGACTAGAAGAAGCACCAGCAGTAGATCCAGTACAAGAGAAAATCGCAAAATTTGCTGCTCGTTACGGATTAGGATTAGATAGTGTTATCTTCAATATGGATGGAACGATTGAACTACGTTTACCAAGCGGAGAAGTTGTTAAAAAGAATATGTCTGAATTTACAGCATAATGAATTGATGGAAAACGTCTAAATCGATGAAAAGATTTAGGCGTTTTTTTTGTTACATGAGAATAGAAAAATGGTTTAATAATTTGAAAGAATAGTACGTATTGGCTAAACAATGAAAGAAAAATTTTGTGTTAACGAGGTCGCCAGCAGCCTCGCATGCGAGTCTCATGGCTAAACTTTGAGCCTTGGTCTCAAAGTTTACCTGTAATGGAAGCCAGGCGTTGCTTCCATTACTTTCGCAACAAAAATTTTTCTTTCATTTTTTAGCTGAATTATAAAACGGAGTGTAAGTATTTTAAGTCTTCTTTAACAAAGTTTACTGAAGAAATGAAAAAACTACTATCAAAAGTCGCTCAACCAATTTGAAATGTTCTCGATTTATGCAATCTTACTAGAAATCTTAGAACTATGGAGAGCCACTCTTCAAATGGATGTGACAAACAAAAAAAGTTAGCAGAAGTAAGCGTGAAATGATGATGTGACGTATTCTTTGAATCCGGGCAAGAGGCGTTTGATAGGTCGTAAATCAAAAAAATTCATGTTTACAATAAAGAAAAAAATGTGTTAAACTGACGGTAGTTAAGGGGTTTCAAAAAAACAATACCTATGTATATATAGTTAATGAAAGTAATAAAGTCCTTCATTAGACTTTTTTTGCTGGTCTCGTGTTTAGAAAACAAAGAAATAAATCAAGTGTATAAGTAAGCGAGTAAACTTATTAGCTAACAAATTTAAGTTTGTAGAGGTTTTGGAATATGATATTTCATGAATTTGGTGATAAAAAATTTCCACATATATTATTGATACACGGTGGAGGTAATTCCTGGTGGAATTATCTTCGGCAAGCACGTATATTATCCGATAAATATCATGTGATATTACCAACACTTAATGGTCATGGAGAAGAATATCAAAAAGAGTATATTTCAACTGAAAATTCCGCACAGCAAATTATGGACTATATAAAAAATTATTGCGATGGAAAATTGTTTGCTGTGGGTGGTGTTTCTTTGGGAGGTCAAATTGCCATTGAGTTATTATCGCTAAATAGTGATATAGCTCAGAAAGCAATAATAGACGGTAGTATTTGTATTCCTCAGCCAAAGCTGGCAAGAGTTAGTACAATTATTGTAAAATTATTCGGGGAAATTATGTTTAGCAAAAATGCAAGTAAAATTCAGTTGAGTTTAATGAAAAAAATGTATCCCAATATGGCTTATTCGGAAGAAATAGAAGGCTATTATATGGAGGATATTCCAAGGATTCCGATTAAAACATTGGTGACTATGTATCAAACATATATGGGAGAATATAGGCTTAAATATTCTATTACAGAAAGTAAAGCACAGGTTCTATATATTTATGGTGAAAAAGAAATGGGTTGCGTTAAGGAATCGGCTAAGCTATTTCAAAAAATGCATCCTAATTGTACTTTATATGAAGCAAAAGGATATAATCATGGTTATCTATCGGCTTATTTGCCTTTTGAGTGGATGGATTTGGTTAATCCATTTTTGGAGAACGATGTTCATCATAATAAATAAACTATGAAGTTATATAACAATGCCTAGGTTTATCGAGTTGGATAAAACTAAATCCAGGAAAATCCTAACTCTTGGTGCAGAAACAAAAAATTGTCAGTGAAAAACGAAAATATAATACAAAAGAAAGCAGAAAAATCTTTTTGTAACGAAAGCAATAGAAGCCAAGGTGTGGCTTCTATTGCAGGTAAAAATCGAGACTTTAGGCTTGATTTTTAGCCAAGAGACTCGCAAGCGAGGCTACTGGCGACCTCGCAAACAAAAAGTATTTATCTGCTTTCTTTTTTACGTTCTAAAAATGGTTGACATATTCTTATTTGAATTGACAGAATAATAAAAGAATAGTAGTTTAATAGCACGAAAATTAGTAACATACGAAAGAGGATGGAATAATGACAAATACAATTAACGGACAAAAACTGACATTTCTAATTTCAGATGATCCTGTTTTGAGTTTAATGGTCACAGATGAAATCGTAACGGATATTCAAGTAGAAAGTGATTTTGATGCGGATATTATCTTGCCAAAAGCAAAACGAACTATAATGGATTAGAACGCCACCTTCAATATTTATTGGCTACAAAAAAATCCTTACCGGAAATATTGGACTGAAGTGACCCCAAAAAGTTAGACTTTTTTTGAGACGACATAAGTCGTCTCTTTT
>CALATC010000089.1 GCA_937891475.1 uncultured Granulicatella sp.
TAGCCAGTTCTCAAAACGTTAATATTTTATATATCAACATTTCAACACTCTGTGGTTATACCACAGGGTGTTTTTTACGTATATGAGCATAGAAATTGACTTTTCTAAATGTAGCACTGGACGCCAGTAGCCTCGCAAAAGTGAATCACTTGGCTAAAACTTGAGCCTGTAGTCTCAATTTTTCTAATACTTTTGCTACTGAGAAAAGTCATTTCTATTTTGTCGTGAGGTTATGAGGGGGCGTTTTGGAAATTGACTTATCTAAATGTAGCAATGGATGCCAGTAGCCCTGCGGTCTCTTGGCTATTCGTGTTACGGGGAAAAGTCATTTCTATTTTTGAGTTAGTTTATAGAAGAACGTTTTGGAGATTTATTTTTGAGAGGTAAAAATAATTCTATTTCCAATGTAAAGTACAAGACAAATAAACCATCCGTAAACGATACAGGAAGTTATGATGCCTGATTATTTATTTTTCTAGTAACCAATCGATGATATTCTTCTTCTCAATCCCATTGTAATTTGCTGTTGGCTGAATGGTATCCATTGTTAATAGATATTTAGGAAATTGATCTTTAATAGCTTCCAGTGGTCTGAGTTCTCTTTCTAATGTTTCTGGAGCAAGTGTTGTTTCACTAACTTGATAATAAGCGTAGTAACCAACATCCGTTACAACAACAAAATCAACTTCATATTTATCTAAATTACCAACATATACTTGTGAATATCTACGTCTTAATTCCAAATAGACAATATTTTCCAAAATGTGACCAATGTCTTCTTTATGGTCTGGTAACAAGAGACGTCGTAATCCTAAATCAACAGGATAATATTTTTCTAAACGTTGCAATAATGCTCTACCTTTTACATCAAAACGTGGAACAGAATAAAAAAGTAAACTATCTGTTAATATTGTCAAATATTTTTCCAAAGTATCATGGGATATTGAAGTATTCTGGCTGACTAGGGTATTGCGAATCTTATTTGTTGACATTAAACTTCCTGTACTACTGAGTAGTGTTCGTACAATACGTTCAATAATAGTAGGATTTGGAGTTCCTAATCTAGTAACAATATCATTTAAAAGTATTGAGTGATAGATTCCTCTTAGATAGTCAATTTTTTCAGCGTAAGAGGATGTCTGTAATAAATAAGGAAAAGCACTAAAGAGATAGTCGTTAAAAATCTCTGTTTTATTTCGATTTTCTGAAAGAGGTTGACCTGATAAATACTCTGCAAATGATAAAGGTAAAACCTCTATTTCAACATAACGACCAGTCAAATTTGTTGCTAAATTACTACTCATAAAGTAGGCGTTGGAACCAGTTAAATAGAGATCAACATTTGGCAAGATGAATAGACTATCTGCTACTAGTTCAAATTTTTCAACATGTTGAATTTCATCTAAAAAGATATAGTATGTTTTCTCTCCAACTAATTGTTCTTTGATATAAGCGAATAATGTTTGAAAATGTCGTAAGTCATAATAACTCAAATCCTCAAAATTGATGGAAATGATTTGATCTTCATCTACACCATCTGCTAATAATTCCTCTTTATAGAGTTGAAAGAGCACGGATTTTCCAGCTCGTCTAACTCCAGTTACTACTTTAATAATTTGTTTGTCACGATGTCTTCTTAAAAAGTTTAAATACTGTTTTCTTTTAATATAGTTCATACTTAACACCTCAAAGATATTATAATACAAATAAAGATTATTTCCAATTTTTTAGAAATACCCTGTAATAATTTTAATTATTTCCAATGCTTTGGAAATAATAGGTTTTTTATTTTCATATTTTCGGTAAATAAAACAACGATTCGTATAAATTTATGAAGTAGAATTTATGAAATTGCCTTTTTGATAAAGAAATACTAAAATTACGGTAAGCAAAAAGATCGTGAAGAGAGGAATACCAAAATGAATTTAGAACAATATTTAGGAAAAGATATACGAGTTACATTTGTGGACGGTCATGTTTTAGAAGGTCATTCTCATACTTTTACCGGAAGACTAGATACTGAAGATGAATTATACGATGAGATTACAATTGAGACCGATAAACATCCCTACGTTGGATTTAATGAAACTAGGATTAAATGTATTGAAGTGATTTAGTGCTTTAAAGTTATTTTTGTCATATGGCATTTTGAAACTAAAAATTTTCTTCAGAAAAGTCTGATTATTGGAGTATAATGAAGGAGAACAGTGATGTTAGACTGTAAGTTTAGTTCGACCAATGAGTTCATATTTTCGAAAGTGAGAAAAGATATGCTTCAAAATTTTAAACTATTAAACTCAGAGCAAAAATTAATTTTATTTTCAAACCTCGTGGTTTCTGCAATTATAACGATGATGTTAGCCTTTTTTATGAATCCAGGAGGTGATTTCTCAATTTTATTTTGGATAAAAAATTACCTATGGAGTGTTTTGCCCGCATTTATAAATGTATTTGTATGGAATCATTATAAAATTCAATTAACGAATAAGAATTTTTTCTTTAAATTTCTCATTAGTTGGGTTCTAGTTCTTATAACAACTATTATCATGAAAGTGATTCTTCTTTTGATTCTAGTAATAATCGTTTATTTCGTGACTTATGGTCGGGATATTATGTAAGGATGAATGCTTTTCGTAATAAAAATCCAATGAAATTAATACTGAATTATTAGTTTTATTAATAGATGAGAATACCAAATGAAATAAAACACGCCATTTTATGTCATAATGGCGTGTTTATTTATGATAAGATTGGTTTGTTCAAAAATTGAAGAAACAAGTAACTGAATATTTCTGTAGTTAGGCTGCTTGAAAATTGTTAACAATTGATAGAATTATTTTATAAAATGCTTTACAAAAAAAACTAAAATGTTATAATGCTTGTATAGGTAATGCAAACGTTTGCCTAAATTAAAAAATAAAGGAGATTTGAATGATGAAAGATACATTCAAAAATATCTTGTCTTTCGAGTTTTGGCAAAAATTCGGAAAGGCTTTGATGGTGGTTATCGCTGTTATGCCGGCTGCTGGTTTGATGATTTCAATCGGTAAGTCACTAGTTATGATTAATCCAACATTTGCACCACTTGTAATCACTGGTGGAATTCTTGAGCAAATTGGTTGGGGGGTTATCGGTAACCTTCATATTTTATTTGCCCTAGCGATTGGAGGAAGCTGGGCTAAAGAACGTGCTGGTGGTGCTTTTGCCGCTGGACTTGCCTTCATCTTAATTAATCGTATTACTGGTACAATTTTTGGTGTATCAGGAGATATGTTAAAAAATCCTAATGCAATGGTATCAACTCTCTTTGGAGGTTCAATTAAAGTTGCTGATTACTTCATCAGTGTTATGGAAGCCCCAGCGTTGAACATGGGTGTATTCGTAGGGATTATTGCTGGTTTTGTAGGGGCTACTGCTTTTAACAAATACTACAACTTCCGTAAACTTCCTGATGCACTCTCATTCTTTAATGGAAAACGTTTTGTACCATTTGTAGTGATTATTCGTTCTGCTATTGCTGCAATTATTCTTTCAATTTTATGGCCACTCGTGCAAACCGGTATCAATAATTTTGGTATTTGGATTGCCAACTCACAAGAAAATGCACCAATTCTTGCACCGTTCTTGTATGGTACTTTGGAACGTTTACTATTACCATTTGGTCTTCACCATATGTTGACTATCCCAATGAACTATACGGCTCTTGGTGGTACTTATGAAATTTTAACAGGTGCAGCTAAAGGTACTCAAGTATTTGGACAAGACCCACTATGGCTTGCATGGATTACAGACCTTGTAAACCTTAAAGGTACAGATGCAAGTCACTACCAACAATTATTAAATACTGTTCATCCAGCTCGTTTTAAAGTTGGACAAATGATTGGTTCATTCGGTATCTTGATGGGTGTGATTGTTGCTATTTACCGTAATGTTGATAATGACAAGAAACATAAGTACAAAGGTATGATGATTGCAACAGCTCTTGCAACATTCTTGACAGGGGTTACTGAGCCAATCGAATACATGTTTATGTTTATCGCAACACCTTTATATCTTGTTTATTCACTAGTTCAAGGTGCAGCATTTGCTATGGCTGACGTAGTGAACTTACGTATGCACTCATTTGGTTCAATCGAGTTCTTAACTCGTACACCAATTGCGATTAGCGCTGGTATCGGTATGGATATCATTAACTTCATTTGGGTAACAGTTCTATTTGCAGTAATTATGTACTTTATCGCAAACTTCATGATTCAAAAATTCAACTATGCAACTCCAGGACGTAACGGAAACTACGAAACTGCTGAAGCTTCAGAAGAATCTAGTAGTGAAGTGAAAGTTGCAGAAGGTTCTCAAGCTGTAAACATTATTAACCTTCTTGGTGGACGTGCAAACATCGTTGATGTTGACGCATGTATGACTCGTCTTCGTGTAACTGTTAAAGATGCAGATAAAGTAGGAA
>CALATC010000090.1 GCA_937891475.1 uncultured Granulicatella sp.
GATATTTACTTCCTCAATACCATTTCTAGTAGTAACATCATAATCATTTAACTGTAATATATTTTTGATTAATCTTAAAATAGTTTCGTCATCATCAATGACTAGAATTTTATATGACATACCCCAACACTCCTATCTTGCTTTCATTTTACACTTTTTAGATGCAAATGGTAATAGGCTAATCCAATAAAAACTATTGTCCATAATGATTGAATCAAAAGTCCTTCTGTAACACTTGGATAAATTGAAATTTCTTTGATAGAAAAACTATTCATAGTCACTAATACCGGAAGTACATTCATCTTAGAAGAATATTGTAATAATAACTGCCCTAGTCCTAATATCATGGATAATACAATTGTTAAAGAAGAAATCATCGATTCCATAAGTATCGTTAAGCAGAATGTAATTATACTAATTTGAATCGTAGCAATTATAGGTGGAATAAGTTTTGACAATAGTATACTTAGAAATTCTAGACTTAATTGAAATTTAAAATAAAACGATACTAATCCAATCCCCACTCCAATGGCTATAAAAAAACAACATAAAATCGATAACAAAGTTACGATTACCTTGATACAAAAAAATTTCAAACGACTAGGGGTCGATAATAAACTTGTCCTTAAAGATCTTTTAAGAAACTCTCTTCCCCAAAATACCGCAGAAAAAACTACAAAAACTGTTTGAGCTAAATAGATACTTTGCAAAAACTGTGTCACTATAAAATCTCCATTAATCATTAGAAAAGAAGGATTTAATACCAGTAACATTGCTAATAGAAATAAAATAGAAAATACTAACGTTACCGATAATCCTTTGTAATATATCATTTTCAAATATTCACTTTTTATCTGATTTCCTAGCATTAAAATTTCCCTCCTACATCCCTTTTTTCAAATTGACAATAAGCAATTATTCCCAAAATGAACACCCAAAGGAACAATAAAGTAGCCGTCCAAAATGGATGAGGTGAAAATCTAGTATCCGATGATGCAATTAAATGATTTCCCAAAGCAACTGGAAGAACCTTTCCCCATTCAAAATGAGTAGAGAGAAACTCTCCAACATTATAAACTTGAGGAATTAAAAATAATAACGAAATAATGGCTGTACGAAATAGAAAAGCCATAAAGTAAGATAAAATCGTGAGACTTACCCATGCTAGTGTCGCAAATAAAATAAAATACCAAACTTTCGAACTTAATAAAACACTTAGTCCTAAATTCCCTAATGTAACATGAGTCACTTCAATTGTGACTATAATCGATAGAAATGAAAGAACAAGTGATAAAATAGTTAACGTCATCAATTTAAAAAAGTATAAACTCTTCTTATCACTATAGGCTAGTAAAGATGTTCTCAGTTGATGGTTTTTAAACTCACTGCCTCCATAAACAGCTCCCAAAATAATCATCGGCATCAGCCCTAGCATAACTGTATCAAATCCTAAATATTCAATTGGAGGTATTGCTTCTGCCAATATAGGTGTATTCTCGGGAGTTGCTTGTAAACCAAACTCTAAGACAGCCTTTATTCCAAGATAGGCGAAAAATGGTTGTACGATAAAAATTAATAACAAAACAATCTTGAAAAGTTTTGAATAGCTAATCTTTAATAATTCACTATAAAATAACTTCATCTTCTTTTCCCCCTTCTTGAATCAAGTTGAAAAAGACTTCTTCTAAAGTTGCGGCATTCTTCATGATGTTCTTTAATTCACCATTTGCAATAATTTTCCCTTTATGAATGAATACCACATCATCTGTCACTGCTTCAACTTCAGACAAAATATGTGAGGATAATAATATCGTCTTTCCTGCTTCAGATTGTTCCTTAATAAAATTTCTTAACCAACGAATGCCGCTAGGATCTAACCCATTTGTCGGTTCATCCAATATCAGAAATTGTGGATTTCCAAGTAATGCAGTTGCAAGACTAACCCTTTGTGTTTCACCAAGAGATAAATGTCCGATAGACTCATTCTTTTTATGAGCAATATCCGTTATTGCTAGTACTTCGCTAATTCTACTTTTCTCAATTCCATTACTGGCAGCTACGATTCTTAAATGTTGATAAACCGTTCGATCACTTGGTGAACCTAATCCATCAAAAGTTGCTCCGACAACAAATAAAGGATTACGGATATCCTTATAGTTTTTCCCTGCAATGGTTGCACTACCAGAAGTGGCTTGATCTAATCCTAATAATATTCTTAAGGTAGAACTTTTCCCTGCTCCATTGGGACCTAAAAAAGCAGTAACTCTCCCTTCCTTTGCCACAAAACTGATATCGTCCAATATAGTCGTATGTCCATATCCTTTACATAAATTCTTAATTTCAATACTATTTTCCATAAAATCACTCCTCGTACTCTTTATAAATGTATTGTAGAGTAACAACTTCAGAATAATTTCAGAAAATCAATGGAAAAAGAAAATTTATGCAAAAAAAAGAAGACTCCCTATAGTAGTTTGGTTAGGCACGAGACCCTCATTCACGAGGCTACCGCCGTCCTAATACTACTATGACAGGAAGTCATTCAAAAATATCTTATAATTCTGTTGGATCAAAAGTATAAACTACCTTATTCAAATTTCCATATTCCTTTGTTGGATCATACTTCACAGATTCAATACGCAATCCTTCTTTGCTTTTTGTAAAACGATAACACCCATGTTTCATCGGAAATCTCTTAGGGAAATATTTTGCTTGCCTAAATGATGTAGCAAACTTATCACCATTATCATCGTATTTACTCAAACCAATATAAGCATAAGGTTCATCATCTACATAAACCGTAAATTCAAGATTTTTTCTAATCTCCATATCCTCTGACTTATAAAAAGAATATGGTTCACGTATCGTTATCGTCTTACCAACTAATTGTTCTTTTTCATCTTTGGGATAGTCTACTAAAAATACTTGCTTAGCTCTTTCTAAATAAGTTATATCTATTTCTCCATCGCGTTCAAGTAATAATTCATCACTTTCATCATTCTCAGAATCAACTTTTAGATCTACTTCAGGAGGTAAAGAATATTTTTTCCCTATTGGATGACTGTTGAAACAACTTGATAACAGAGCAACCGAACAGACAAGTAATGCTAATAAAATAAATTTTAAATTTTTACACCATTTCATTGTTAACTCCCCCTAATCATCTTCTTGTTACGTAATTCTTAAAATAAAACTTGAAAACGCTACCCTCCTTCTAATTACAATTATATTGATTTTTTAGGGAAATACAATAACATTGTGAAAAAATCAGCTTAACTACCAAAAAAGAAGACTCCCTATAGTAGTATGAGTAAGATAAGCCTATTTGGCTTATCTTACAGGAAACTTTGAGACCTTAGGCTCAAAGTTTAGGCATGAGACCGTAGGTCTGCTGCCGTCCTAATACTACAATGACAGGAAGTCATTCGAATAAATTTTATTATTTAAAACTGTCCTTAAACGCATCCTTCATTTTATCGAAGAAATTGCCTTCTGCTTCAACATGAGTACCTGCTTCTTTTGCAAAAATCTGCATCGCCTCACGCTGTTTATCCGTTAAATGCTTAGGCGTTACAACACGTACCGTAACATGTTGATCACCCATTCCGCCACCACGAAGTCTAGGCGCACCTTTTCCTCTTAAACGAAGAACCGTACCAGATTGAGTTCCTGCAGGAACTTTTAATTTCACTTTACCGTGAACCGTTGGAACATCCACTTCATCTCCTAATGCAGCTTGAGCAAAGTTGATTGGAAGTTCATAGAAAATATCTGCCCCTTCACGTTCAAACGTATCGCTCTTACCAACACGGAAAATCACATATAAGTCACCATAAGGGCCGCCATTTTCTCCAGCTTCCCCTTGTCCACGTAATGGCATTTGGTTTCCATTTTCTACACCGGCTGGGACTTTTACTTTCACTTTATGCGTTTCTTCTACATGTTTGTGACCATGACAAGTCTCACATTTTTCTTTGATTTCTTGTCCAGTACCACCACAGACATCACACGTTGTTTGAGACATCATTCTACCAAATGGTGTTGCTCTTTCAACATTGATCACACCTGAACCATGACATTTAGAACATGTCACAGGATCTGTACCAGGTTTTGCACCAGTACCATGACAAGTTTCACATTCTGCATTACGATGGTAATGAATCACTTCTTCTTTACCAAAAATCGCTTCTTCAAATGTTAAGTCCATGACATATTGTAAATCTGCTCCTTGACGTGGCATATTGGCACGATTTCCACGACGACCACCGCCGCCACCAAAGAATGTATCGAAAATATCTTCGAATCCACCTGTATAACTTCCAGAGAATCCTTGACCTCCGAAACCACCAAAGCCTTCAAAGCCACCAAAACCGCCACCAGAAAATCCTGAGTTTGGATCGTAAGAAGCATGACCATACTGATCATAAGCCGCACGTTTTTGACTGTCGCTTAAAATTTCATAAGCTTCTGCTATTTCTTTAAATTTTTCTTCTGCCCCAGCTTCTTTATTAATATCTGGATGGTATTGTTTGGATAATTTACGATAAGCTCGTTTAATATCTGCATCGGAGGCATCTTTGGAGACTCCGAGTACTTCATATAAATCACGTTTTGCCACCATTATCCCTCCTTATCATATCATTCTACAAAAGAGCGAGTGGAAGAAGTTCTCCCACTCTTACTTGCTCTATATTAGTCTTGTACTTCTTCGAAGTCAGCATCTACTACGCCATCTTGTGGTTGAGAGCTTGCTTGTTCAGCTCCTGATGCTCCTTGAGCTGCTTGACTAGCTGCTGCTGCTTGTTCATATAATTTTACAGATAAGTTTTGAACAACTTCATTTAAAGTGTCACGTTTAGCTTTCATTGCTTCTAAGTCATTTGCTTCTACAGCTGCTTTTAATTCATCACGAGCTGTTTCAGCTTTCTTAACTTCTTCAGCGTCTACTTTACCTTCTATTTCATTTAATGTTTTATCTACAGTGAAGATTAATTGATCTACTTCATTACGTAACTCTACTTCTTCTTTACGTTTTTTATCTGCTTCAGCATTCGCTTCAGCATCTTTTACCATACGTTCGATTTCTTCGTCTGTTAAACCTGATGAAGATTTAATTGTAATTGTTTGTTCTTTACCAGTACCTAAGTCTTTTGCACGAACATTTACAATACCGTTTTTATCGATATCGAATGTTACTTCAATTTGTGGCACATTACGAGGTGCAGGTGGGATATCTGTTAATTGGAAGCGACCTAAAGTTTTGTTGTCTGCTGCCATTGGACGTTCCCCTTGTAATACGTGAACATCTACTGCTGGTTGGTTATCTGCAGCTGTTGAGAACACTTGTGATTTACTTGTTGGAATTGTTGTATTACGATCGATTAATTTCGTAAATACACCACCCATTGTTTCAATCCCTAATGATAATGGAGTAACGTCTAATAATACGATATCTTTCACATCACCTGAGATAACTCCACCTTGGATTGCAGCACCCATCGCTACTACTTCGTCAGGGTTTACTGATTTGTTTGGTTCTTTACCAGTTTCTTTACGAACAGCTTCTACAACTGCTGGAATACGAGTTGATCCACCAACTAAGATTACTTGGTCGATTTCGCTTGCTGATAATCCTGCATCGCTTAATGCACGACGAACTGGTTCTTTTGTACGTTCTACTAAATCTAATGTTAATTGGTCGAATTTAGCACGAGTTAATGTTACTTCTAAGTGTAATGGTCCAGCTTCACCAGCAGTGATGAATGGTAAGCTGATTTGTGTTGAAGTTACACCTGATAAATCTTTTTTAGCTTTTTCAGCAGCATCTTTCAAACGTTGCATTGCCATTTTATCTTGTGATAAATCAATTCCGTTGTCACGTTTAAATTCAGCAACTAAGAATTCAATAATTTTATTATCGAAGTCGTCCCCACCTAAGTGGTTGTCTCCTGCTGTTGATAATACGTCGAATACGCCATCTCCTAATTCTAAGATAGATACGTCGAATGTACCACCACCTAAGTCGAATACTAAGATTTTTTCTTCGTGGTCTACTTTATCTAAACCATATGCTAAAGCTGCAGCAGTTGGTTCGTTAACGATACGTTCTACTTCTAAACCTGCGATACGTCCTGCATCTTTAGTTGCTTGACGTTGAGCGTCATTGAAGTAAGCTGGTACAGTAATAACTGCTTTTTCAACTTTTTCTCCTAAATATTCTTCAGCATATCCTTTTAAGTATTGTAAGATCATAGCTGAAATTTCTTGTGGTGTATATTGCTTACCTTCGATTTCAACTTTATATGATGCGTCACCCATATGACGTTTAATTGATGAAATAGTGTTTAAGTTTGTTACAGCTTGACGTTTTGCAACTTCCCCTACTTGAATTTCACCATTTTTGAACGCTACAACTGATGGTGTTGTACGATTTCCTTCTGGATTTGGAATAATTTTAGATTCATTTCCTTCTAATACAGCAACTGCTGAGTTTGTAGTTCCTAAGTCAATACCAATAATTTTACTCATAATTCATACACTCCTATAATTTAATATTTTTTAGTTGGCTTATTGAGAGACGATAACCATTGCTGGTCTTAATACACGGTCTTTCAACATATAACCTTTTTGAAATACTTGAACAACAACATCACTTTCTTGTCCTTCTTCAGCTGGAATCGCTTGAACAGCGTGATGTTTATTTGGATCGAATGGTTGATTTAATGCTTCAATTTCTTCAATCCCTTCTTCTTTTAAGGCATATAAGAAACCTTCATATACCATTTCAATCCCTTTTTTAAGATTTTTCGCTTCTTCTGATTCACTAGGTGAGGCAATCGCTCTTTCTAGATTATCAATGACATTCAATAAGTTTTGTGCTAGAGATTGACTACGATACTTCGCTGCATCTTGTCTTTCTTTTGCATTTCTTTTTTGAATATTCGCAATTTCTGCAGATAAGCGATATACTTGGTCATTTAATTGAGAAACTTCTTGTTGTAATTTTTCTTCAACAGAAGGTTCAACTTCTTCGGTTTCTTCGACAGTTTCTTGAAACTCTTCTGTTTCAGGAGATTTCTCTTCTTCTACTTCTTGAGTTTGTTGAACGTCTTTTTCTTCATTTGTTTCCAAGCTTCCATCTCCTTTTATAAATTTTTATAATATTGCTCCATTGTTGTTGTGAGCTCTTCTTGTAATCCTTTGACAATCGATAGGACATTCGAATACGGCATATTTTTAGGTCCTAATAAAGCAATGATTCCTCTATCGTGTTTTGGAGTTTCATAGCTTGCTGTAATAATACTAAATTCTCCTAATAGTGGATCATTCATCTCAGACCCTAAACGAATTTGGATATCTCGGTTAGAAGGCATCACTAATTCGTGCATCTTCGATTGGTCATCCATTAATCGATAAATTTCTTTTAAATGATGGACATTGGCATGTGAGTCGAAGTAGTTTAATAAATATCTTCTTCCTGCAACATGGAGTCTATCTTGTTCAAATTGGTTCATCATATCTTGAATCACTTTAACAATTTGAATTTGAGAATTCATATATCGATTCATTAAAGCTGGTAAATCAGACTTCAAACGTTGGAGAACTGTTTCTAGTGGCAAGCCAATCAATTCCTCATTAATAATTCGAACGACTTTATCTAAGTCGGAATCATCAATCGCACTTGGAATCGAGTAAACTTTATTCTCAACTAAACCATTGCTCATGACTAAAATCGCCATTACTTGGTTTAGCCCTAGTCGAACAAGTCGAAATCCAGATAATGTAGCACTCCTTACTTCGGGTCCAATGGAAATCGTTGTGTAATTTGTCAGTGTCGACAAAATATCTGCCGAAACTTTAAAAACATCTTGAATTTCCATGGTCGATTGTTGGAAAGTTTCACGGATTTGATTTCGAATGCTTAATGAAACTGGACTGTTTTGAACAGGTAAAATATTATCTAAATAATATCGATACCCTTGATTCGATGGAACACGTCCTGAAGAGGTATGGTTCTTTTCAAGATATCCCATCTCTTCTAGCTTCATCATTTCATTTCGAATGGTTGCAGAGCTAACTGCTAAACCCGTTTGCTGCATCAACTTTTTTGATCCAACTGGTTCTAATGTTTCCGTATATAGTTGAATAATCGATTGTAAGATTAGCAATTGTCTATCGGTTAACATTTTGGTCACCTCTCTTTAGCACTTGACTAAGACGAGTGCTAACCACATGTATAATTTATCATATTGGTCAAAGTAAGTCAATAATAAAACACTCAGTCTTTAGTCTGATTTTAAAAATATTTTTGTTATAGCAAAAAAGGCTATGTATCGGGATTTTTCCTTTACATAACCTTAAATTATCTAATAATATATAGACTGTACTATGTAGTAGCAAGGTCGCAAGCAGCCAGCTAACGCTGTCTCATTGCTAAAAATTAAGCCTAAGGTCTTAATTTTTCCCTATAGTTTGCTACTACATATAAGTCTTATTATTTTAAAACATATTTGTAATTTTTACTTTAACTTCTCTTTTAATGTTCTGACCATATATTCTCCTACGTCAATAATTGGGAGTTTGGTCAAACTTTCTAATTCTTCTTTGATGTATGGAAAATGAGTACATCCTAAAATAACTGCTTCTACATTGCTTCCATTAAAAAATGAAAATAAACTGCTAAAGTCAAACTTTGTTACAATTTCTTTTGGCGTGAAATTAGCTTCAATGGATTTGACTAATTCAAGCAACGTAATGCCGATTACTTGTAAACTTGGATTTGCTTTATATAAATTATTCTCCACTCCCATTAGTCCATGAGAGTTTGCAGCCATTACAGCCACTTGTTGATAATCCATTGCTAATTGACGATACATTTGCATTGGCGTAATCATTGGCATCTCATACTCCTGCGATAATTGATCAAAATCCACTACCGAACTAAGAGAATTACAATAAACAAAAATGGCATCATATTGATCTCGAAGTTCTTCAACCTTTTCTCTCATAAAAGCCATTCGATATTCACTAGATGAAGATTGAAAAGTTGTTTGTTCAATCGGATTATTCGAAATAGGAACGGGCAAAATATCAACAAAGCCATGCTTTTCTAATAATTCCTTTCCTAATCTTGAATCAACAGGAGTTCCGCCCATCACTGCAATTTTCATCTCTATCACCTCTTTAACACTTTTCGCTAGTGTAACATAGGATAGTTGAAATGGAAACTAATGCGTACCAAAAAAACAGTTTGCTTTCGCAAACTGTTTCTTCTCTTCATTCATTATTTAGTTGCACGACGTACGTATGTACCTTCTGAAGTGTTTACTTCTAAGTACTCGCCAGCTTCGATGAAGTCTGGAACGTTTACGACTAATCCTGTTTCCATAGTTGCTGGTTTACCAGAACCTGTAACAGTAGCACCTTTAATAGATGGTTGAGTTTCAGTTACTTGTAACACAACTGTTGAAGGTAATGAAACCCCAATTACTTCTGTTCCGTAGAATTGGATTTTAACTTCCATATTTTCCAAAATGTATTTCAATTCGTTTTCGATTGTTTCTTCTGGAATTTCATATTGTTCATAGCTTTCTAAGTCCATGAATACACCAACGTTATCTTGGCTGTATAAGTATTGAACGTCTTTAGTATCGATGTGTGCACGTTCTACTTTTTCATCAGGTCTCATTGTAGTATCTACTGTTGATCCGTTACGTACGTCACGGATTTTCATACGCATTACAGTATTTCCTTTACCTGGTTTGTGGTGGCTGATTTCCAACACTTTAATTAATTTTCCATCAAGAATGAAAGTCATTCCTGCTTTTAAATCACTTACGTTAATCATGTTAACTCTCCTTCATATTTTGTTTACTATACGTTTATACCATATTTTTTAGAAAAATGCACTAGTCAAGTCCAACTCTGTGGAAAATTTCATCAACTTGTCGAATATGATAGTGATAATCAAAGGCATCATTTAACTCTTCAGTTGTTAAATGTGACATAATTTCTTCGTTGTTCTCAATAATTTCTCTAAAGGAACGTTGTTCATCCCAAGCTAATGCTGTACATGGTTGTACTAAGTCATATGCTTTTTCACGGCTTAATCCTTTATCGATTAATTTTAATAGAACACGTTGGCTATAAATTAATCCAAATGTTGCATCCATGTTTTTAAGCATTCGATCAGGAAATACCGTTAAGTTTTTAACAATATTCCCAAAACGATTTAACATATAATTTAATAAAATCGTGCTATCTGGAATAATGATTCGTTCTGCTGAAGAATGCGAAATATCTCTTTCATGCCATAAATTGACATTTTCATACGCTGTTACCATATGTCCACGAATCACTCTTGATAAGCCAGCCATATTTTCTGAACCAATTGGGTTTCTCTTATGCGGCATTGCTGAAGATCCTTTTTGACCTTTTGCAAAAAATTCTTCCACTTCACGTGTTTCTGATTTTTGCAAGCCTCGAATTTCAGTCGCAAATTTCTCAATACTTGTCGCAATTAAAGCAATCGTTGAAATATAATCAGCATGTAAATCTCTCGATAAGATTTGTGTTGAAATTTCTTGAGGACGAATTTGTAACTGATCACATACATAGGCTTCTACAGAAGTCGGAATATTGGCAAAAGTTCCAACGGCTCCACTAATTTTCCCAGCTTCAACACCTTGGGCAGCACGTTCAAATCGTTCGATATTCCGTTTCATTTCTGAATACCATAGTGCTAATTTTAAGCCGAAAGTTGTCGGTTCTGCATGTACACCATGCGTTCTTCCCATACATACCGTATATTTATGTTCCAGCGCTTTTTGTTGAATAATTTCTTGGAAACGTCTTAAATCTTTTCGTAGAATATCATTCGCTTGTTTTAATTGATAACCATAGGCAGTATCCACTACATCCGTACTTGTTAACCCATAGTGAACCCATTTGCGTTCTTCTCCTAAAGTTTCACTCACTGCACGAGTAAAGGCTACAACATCGTGTCTTGTTTCTTCTTCAATTTCTAAAATTCTATCCACTGAAAAACTAGCATGGTCACGAATTTTTTTTACATCATCTTTAGGAATCTCTCCTAACTCTGCCCAAGCTTCGCAAGCTAAAATCTCTACTTCTAACCAACAACGATAACGATTTTCATCTGACCAAATATTAGCCATTTCCGGTCTGGTGTAACGAGTAATCATACAAACGCCTCCTATTTTAAAATCATATCCATATGTTCAATTCCAACTAGCTGATAAGGTTGTGACCACACTTCGAAGCCTAATGATTCGTAAAACTGTTGTAAATACATTTGTGCATGAATCATAATCGGCTGATCCACATACCATTCTTGACAAATTTCTATCGCTCTTTCCATTAGAGCTGTCGCTTTTCCTTGTCTACGATAAACTTCATCAACAAGAACACGTCCGATATGAGCGCCATCTACTTCTTGGAAAATTCGTAAATAAGCAATTACTTTGCCAGATTCATCAGTTTCAAATAAATGCCACGCTCTTTTATCAATTTCATCAATTTCTTGATAATTTAATTGTTGTTCCACAATAAAGGTCTGAATTCTTGCTTTATAAATTTCAATGACTTCTGTTTTTGATAATTCGTCAAAATTTTTCAAGTACCACATATTTTTCCCCTATTATTTTTCAAAATATTTTCTAGTATTTAATTCATCCTCTTTTAATTGAGCAATCAGTGCCTCTACTCCATCGAATTTTAATTCGTCTCGTAAATAATGCAACCATTTTACTCTTACTGGGAATTCATAAATATCTCTTTGGAAATCTAAAATATAAACTTCAATTGTAATTTTCGTGACATCATTAAAGGTTGGATTCACCCCAATTGAAGCCATCGCAGGATACCACTTGTCTTCGACTTGAATTTCTACGATGTAAACTCCGTTTTTCAATAAATAAGTGTCCGTTGAAACATCAATATTTGCTGTTGGAAATCCTAATAAGGCACTTCCACGTCCAAAACCATGAACCACTTTTCCAATCATCGTATATTCATAGCCTAATAGTGCATTTGCTTCTTCGATTTGACCGGTTTCTAAATATTGTCGAATAGCGGTTGAACCAATCTTTTGCTCTTCAGTTTGTTGTTCTGAGATTGTTACAATCGAGAATCTTTCTTTTGCATATTTAGGTAATAATTCCATATTCGCAATATCTTTTTTCCCATACGTGTAATCAAACCCTGCTACAACAGTTACAGCATTTAGCCCAACCATGTATTGATCCACAAACTCTTGCGGGCTTAATGAAGCAAATTCTTTTGTAAAATCAATAACGTAAAAAATATCTACGCCAAATTCTTCTAATAACTCTACCTTTCTTTCAAAAGGTGAAAGATATTGTAATTCGTCTGGGTGTGCTCCTTGGAATATAATCGAAGGATGATGGTCAAATGACATTAACGCTAATTTAACGCCTAGTTCTTGAGCTTTTTCCTTTGCTTGTTGAATCACTTCCTGATGTCCTAAATGAATGCCATCAAAAAATCCAAGTGCCAATACAATCGGTTCTTGAACAATTTGAGAAGGCACATAAGGATGGGTGATTTTTATAATTTGCATGTTATCTCTCTTTCCTTAAAACATTTTAATCGGTTTTAATAGTCCTTTTTTCTCAGGATGAGGTCCATATAAGGCTATTAATTCACCTTCAATATAAAAAGTTGAAGGTTCTATCACTTGTGGTAATTCTGCTATTGTTAAAATGGCGCCATTCTTCACCTTTGTAATGAACTCCTCTGGAACATCCACCCTAGGGTATGTTTCAAACACTTCTTCTAAAGGACGAAGAACAGATTGTGCTTGATTTTGTTCTACTAAAGCTTCTAATTGTGATAAGGTAACACATTGTTCTGAAACAAATGGACCACTTTTAATACGAGTTAATTGAGACATATGAGCAGGAACGCCTAATTTTTCTCCTAAATCAACAGCTAATGTACGAACATAAGTCCCTTTACTGCAACTAACTTCAAATGACCATTTTTGTGTTTTAGAAGCTTCATCATAAACAGGAGTCGAAGTTCGTTTAAACTCGTATATCTTCACTCTTCTTTCTGGACGTTCTACAGTTTCCCCTTTACGAGCATATTCGTATAGTCTTTTACCATTGACTTTTACAGCAGAATACATTGGTGGGATTTGAATAATTTCTCCCTTGAAAGTTTCCATCATGGCATCAATTTCTTCAATTGTAAATGGAGTCATAATCGCTTCTTGTTTCACGATTTCTCCATGAGCATCTTCTGTTTCAGTTGCGATTCCTAAACAGATTTCTCCTTGATAGACTTTATTAGATTCTAATAAATACTCTACCACTTTTGTTGCTTTTCCAACACAAATTGGTAAAACACCATCTACTTCTGGATCTAAAGTTCCTGAATGCCCAACTTTTTTCGTTTGTAGTAAGCGTCTCACTTTAAAGACACAGTCGAATGAAGTCATTCCTTTTTCTTTCCATAATGGTAAAATTCCGTCCATTGATTTCTTCCTTTTTCAATAAATTTAACTTAATAACCTTTCATATTTTATCATAGATTTTCTTAAAAACAAACAAATCCTATACTAGAACAAGTAGCTATTCTCAGTAAAAAATATTAATGCTAGGCGTTTGATAAAAAAATATGATATGATAGAAATACATTAAGTTAAAAGGAGTGACAACATGTCTCGTATAATCATAGTGACAGATTCAACTGCTGATTTAACCGAACAAGAAATCCAAGATTTCAATATTCATGTAGTTCCATTAAATATTACAATTCAAGAGGAACATTATTTAGACGGTGAAACTATTACAAAAGAAGAATTCAAAAATAAAATGATTGCAAGTTCTGAATTACCAATGACTGCTCAACCTTCTATTGGTCGTTTTGTAGAACTGTATGATGAATTAGGAAAAGATGGTTCGCAAATTATTTCGATTCATTTGATGAATTCGATTAGTGGAACTGTGAATGCTGCAAGACAAGCAGCAGATATTACAGAGTCAACTGTAAGGGTTGTTGATTCAGACTTCACTTCTCGTTCAATGGGAATTATTGTTCGTGAAGCTGCTCAAGCTGCAAAAGAAGGCAAAAGTGCTGAAGAAGTTTTAGCAGTTATTGAAAGTACTCGTCAACGTACGAAATTATATTTAACTGTTTTAAATTTAGATAATTTAATTAAGGGTGGCCGTATTAGTCGTGTCATGGGAGCTTTCTCTAATTTATTAAATATCAAACTCTTCTTAGAAGTTATCAATGGTAAAATTGAGATTGTTCAAAAAGGGAGAGGTTTAAAATCTCTTCAAAAGAAATATGATGAAGTTTTTGAGGAAATGAAAGCTTGCCCTACTGGGATTCAAGAAATTGGGATTATGCATGCTGGATTAAATGAGTTTAATCAATCTCAAATCGATACTTTACGTGAGTTATTCCCTGAGGCTAAACTTACAATTGTAATGACTTCACCAATTATTATGAGCCATACAGGAGTAGACGCAATGGCGGTTACTTACCTAACAAAATAAGACATCTTTTAATAGACTTCCTTTGATAGTAAGTATTAGGACGGCAGTAGCCCCTACGGGTCTCTTGCCTAAATTTTGAGCCTTGGGTCTCAAAATTTCCTGAAATATAAGCCTTGGCTTATATTTCCCATACTACTATAGGAAGTCTTTTTTTGCCCCATAAGACGTAATGTTCTGGCGTTATTTAATCTATAAATGCGCAGAAAATAGCAGAACCTACAAGGATCTAATCTTCTACTATAGGAAGTTTTTTTCATTAAAATAAGACAAACATCTTCTTAGTTTTTTCAGCTAAGTTGATGTTTGTCTTTTGTTTTACATGAGTAAGTTTCCTATTAATATTCCGATATAGGTTCCTAAAATATATCCTAATGTTCCTACTAACATGGTTGGTGCTACGAAGCGATGCCAGCCTTTTGATACTGCCATGGCTGCTGCTGTTGTTGGACCTCCAATGTTTGCATTTGATGCTAAAATAGCCTCTTCAATGGTAAACCCAAATACTTTTGCACCTAAGAATGTCACGAACATATTTACAAAGACCATAATGGCACAGAACACTAACAGTAATGGAGATTTCGCAATAATCGCCTCAATTGAAGCAGGAATCCCAATTACGACAAAGAATAAATAAATTAAGAAAGTTCCAATTTCATTTGCTCCATGAATTTTCTTGAAAAATGAAGAAAAAATCGTTGAAGCTGCAACTGTTAAAGTTGTTAGAATCAAATATTTATTAGAGATAAATTGAACCACACTGTTTTGTCCAAGAGTGGCAATTCCTTTTGATAAACTAAAGCTTACCGTTACAATCACTACTGCAATCGCAAATACAAAGGCAATATCTTGTAACGTTACTACTGTTTTTGAATGAAATTGTTTAGAGTCTTCTAATTCTTCATTTGAATAAGCAGATTTAAAATGTTTTTTGAAAAATGCCATAGATGGAATCATTAATAAAATTAAGAAATAAAAGACCATTAATAAATTATCCGCCACAGTAGCTGCAGAAATTAATTCTTTTGGAATATCAAATGCAGAAGCAACTGCCACAAAGTTAACACCACCACCGATATAACTTCCAACCATCATTCCGGCAATATGATTCAATACAGGAATCAATTTTCCTAAGAAGGCATATCCTACTAAAGCCCCTAAAATAGTTCCGACAGAACTAATTAAGAAAATCATTAATAAACGTCCACTTTCTTTCCAAATTTGTTTTAAATCACATGTGAATAGCAACATCGGAATCGCTAATGGAACTACAACATCCCATACTTGATCATAAACAGGAGATTCAACAGGAATGATGCCAACATTACTTAATGTAGCTGCTGCTAATAAACCAATAATCGGACCACTAATTTTCGATGCCCATTCATAATGATTTTCTAAATATATACTTGCTGTTGCA
This sequence comes from uncultured Granulicatella sp., assembly GCA_937891475.1. Next base: position 15,967 of record CALATC010000090.1, read on the forward strand.
ATGACGATAATAATGGACCAAAGAATCCAAGTCTCATTTGCAGAAATCATAACACACCTCTTTTATTCATAGTGTTTTTATTATACCACAGTTAAAAAATTTTTCACGAAGTAATTGTAATAAATCAAATAATATACTCTCTGTAGTAGCTAAGGACGCAAGCAGCCTCGCTTTTGCGAGTCTCATTGCTAAAAATTGAGCCTAAGGTCTCAATTTTTCCCGTAATGAAATCCTTCATCAGGATTCCATTACTTTAGCTACTACGGAGAGTATTTTTTGTTATAATTTTTTACTTTTCCTACTTAGAAGTATTAATTCTTAAGGTAAATAAAAATAAATGACTGCCCACAGTAGTAAGCGTAAAAGTAGCCAATTGGCTACTTTTACTAGGAAAACTCCAAGACGGTTTCACCGTCTTACTCATGACAGAAACAAAATTTGGT